>JAODMV010000176.1 GCA_025464875.1 Arthrobacter sp.
CACCGGGAAGGCCGCGCCGAAGATCGATGCGCTGCCGAGCACGAGGAAAACGCCGAGGGCCAGGAAGGCCCTGCCTTCCGCGCCCTTGCGGGCGAAGGTCCACGCCGCCGCGGCGGCGGCGACGGCGACGGCAACGGCGGCTGCGGTCCAGGCCTTGCCGCTGAGCAGTTGCAGGCTCACCGCCCAGGCAGCGATCGGCAGGAGCAGCACGGGCAGGAGCCGGACGAACCACCGGCGGGCCCGGTGGCGGATCTCGCCGTCGGTCTTCAGGGCCAGGAAGGCCAGCCCGTGCAGGAGGGAGAACCCGACGACGGCGAGGCCGCCGAGCACGGCGTAGGCGTTGAACCAGGCGAACGGGCCGCCCTCGCGGTCGCCGTTGGCGTTCAACGGCAGCCCCGTGGTGGTCAGCGCCAGCAGGGCGCCGACGCCGAAGGCCGCCACGAGGGAACCGGCCGAGATGGCCAGGTCCCAGCGGGCCCGCCACTGCGGGGTGTCCACCTTGCCCCGGTACTCGAAGGCGACGGCGCGGAAGATCAGCGCGACGAGGACCAGCAGCAGCGGTAGGTACAGCGCGGAGAACAGCGAGGCGTACCAGAGCGGGAAGGCCGCGAAGGTGGCACCGGCCGCGGTCAGCAGCCAGACCTCGTTGCCGTCCCAGACCGGGCCGATGGTGTTGAGCAGGACGCGGCGCTCGGTGTTGTTCCGGGCGAAGCCCTTCATCAGCATGCCGACGCCGAGGTCAAAGCCCTCGAGAAAGAGATAGCCCGTCCACAGCACCGCAATGACAATGAACCAGATGGTGGGTAACAGTTCCATGCTGAAATTCCTCTGCGCTTGGTTGTGACTGCTTAGTAGGCGAAGGCCAGGACGTCGTCGCCGGGCTTTCCGCTGCCGGGAGTTCCGCCCGTCCCGTTTGTCCCGCCGGGAGGTGTGGCGTCTTCGTTTTCATCAACGGGTGCATGGGCGAGTTCCGGCATGGCCGAGACCACCCCGCCCCGGACGTACTTGACCAGGAGCTTGACCTCGATCACCAGCAGCACCGCGTAGATGACGGTCAGCACCACGAGGGAGGCCAGGATTTCACCGGCGGACACGCCCGGGGAGACAGCCGCGGCGGTGAACATGAAGACCCCGTCGATGCCGCTGGGATCCGGGTTCGGGGCGACGACGAACGGCTGCCGGCCCATCTCGGTGAAGATCCAGCCGGCGGCGTTGGCGCCGAAGGGCGCCAGGATGCCGAACACGGCCAGGCGCATCAGCCCGCGGGAGGCCGGAACGGTTCCGCTGCGGGTGAGCCAGAGGGCCACCAGCGCCGCAAAGGCAGCCAGCCCGCCGAACCCGATCATCATCCGGAAGCCCCAGTAGGTGACTTCCATAACCGGCACATACTCGATCTCCTGGCCTGCCCGCTCCCCGTAGATGGGGTTGTCCGGCAGATGGGTGCCGTAGTCGGCCTTGTACTGGTCCACGAGGCTGTTCACACCCTTGACCTCGGTGGTGAAGTCGCCCTTGGCCAGGAAGGACAGGATGCCGGGGACCTCGATCAGAGCGACGATGTCGTCGCAGTTCTTGGACCCGAGGTTGCCGACGCTGAGGATGGAGAACCCGGTCCCGTCGTGGCAGGCCGCCTCCGCCGCGGCCATCTTCATGGGCTGCTGTTCAAACATGAGCTTGCCCTGCAAGTCACCGGTGAGGGCGGTGCCGGCGAAGGAGATCATCGCGACGACGGCGCCCATCCGCAGGGAGCGGATCCAGACGGTGTGGTCGGTCCGGTCCCGCCCGGGAACGGCCCCCTCGCCGGGGATCACCTTGCCGTCAGCCCCGATGGTGTCGATGCCGTCATGGCGGCGGCGCCACAGGTGATACCAGGCGATGCCCAGCAGGAAGGCACCGGCCACGGCGAGGCAACCGAAGAGGGTGTGCGGGACGGCGACGAGTGCCGTGTTGTTGGTGAAGACCGCCCAGGCGTCGGTCATGACCGGCCGGCCGTCAATCATCTCGACGCCGACCGGGTGCTGCATCCAGCTGTTCGCCACGATGATGAAGTAGGCCGAGAAGACGGAGCCGATCACGGCAATCCAGAGGCAGGCGAGGTGGACGCCGCGCTTGAGCTGTTTCCAGCCGAAGATCCAGAGGCCCAGGAAGGTGGACTCCACAAAGAAGGCCAGCAGTGCCTCCATCGCCAGCGGAGCCCCGAACACGTCCCCGACGAAGCGGCTGTATTCGCTCCAGGCCATGCCGAATTGGACTTCCTGGACGATGCCGGTGGCGACGCCCACAATGAAGTTGATCAGGAACAGCTTGCCCCAGAACTTGGTCATCCGGAGGTATTCCGGCTTGCCGGTGCGGTACCAGAGGGTCTGGATGACGGCCACGACGAGGCCGAGGCCGACCGTGAGCGGCACCATCATGAAGTGGTAGACCGTGGTGATTCCGAATTGCCAGCGTGCGATTTCCAAAGCGTCCAAGGCAGTCCCTACTTTTGGCTAGGCGCGAGCATCTTCTACGTTACGTAGAAAAAGTACTTCTACAGAGTGTAGAACAGATTCCGGCTACTCCGCACGCCAGAGTGCCAGAGTGTGATTCGGCCCGCAACGGCGCCGGCGAGCCGCTTCCGGGGAACCTCCGACACGCCGGAACGGCCCTGTTCTACCCCATGTAGAAAGAACGCGCAAAACGCGGTAAATTAAGCACGGAAATAGTTCCACCGCCGCCCCGCCAGCAGTGCCACGCCGGGGCGGCCCTCAAAGAAGGACACACGGATGGCAAGTCTCGGCGAACTGGAACGGGCAGTGATGGACCTGCTCTGGGCAGGCCAGGAAGCTGCCACCGCGAACACCCTGCGGGACCTCCTCGCGCAGAGCACCCTCCGCCAGGACGGCACCCCCGGGCACCAGGGCAAGGACCTCGCTGTCACGACCGTGCTCACCGTGCTCTCGCGCCTCGAGCGGAAGGGCCTCGTCGAGCGCGAACGCGGCACCCGGCCGCACCGTTACCAGGCCGTCTCCAGCCGGGCCGACCACACCGCCGAGCTCATGCACGAGGTGCTCGGATCAGCGCCGGACCGTGAGGCGGTGCTGGCGCGGTTCATTGGCTCCGTCACGGACACCGAAGCGGAAACTTTGCGCAAGCTCCTGGGCAACAGCTAGCGCCCGATGTTCTGGACCTCATACCTTCTGGCGGTCCTGGCGATAGCACTGGCATGGCCGGTGCCTGTCCTTCTTTCCCGTGCCCACTGGCCGGCCCGTTCGCCCTTCACGGCGATGCTGCTCTGGCAGACCATCGCCCTGGCTGGCGGTCTGTCCATGATCGGCGCGATGCTCGTCTACGGCCTGGAGCCGATCGGGGACAACCTGCTGGCCGGACTGACCGCGCTCGCCGGAATGGTCCTCCACGACGCGCCCACCACGGAGCTGGGCTTCTGGCACATCTTTGCACTGTCCGCCGCGGCGCTCCTGACCGCACACCTCGTGTTCACCCTGCTGCTGACCTACTACAAGATCCAGCGGCAGCGACGGCGGCACCGGGAGCTGCTGGACCTGCTCGCCTCCCCGTCCGCCGACGGCGCACGGACCGTGGTGATCAGCGTGGACTCCCCCGTCGCCTACTGCCTGCCCGGCGGCGCACGGTCCGTGACGGTTCTCTCCGACGGGCTGATGGCGGCGCTGGAACCCGCGGAACTGCGTGCCGTGCTGATCCACGAGAACACCCACCTGACCCAGCGGCACCATCTCCTGCTCTGGGCCTTCGCCGCCTGGCGCCAGGCGCTGCCGTGGCTGCCGACCACGCGGTTGGCGCAAGAAGCGGTCAATTCCATGATCGAAATGCTCGCCGATGATGTCGCGCTCAAGACCGAGAGCAAGGCCACGCTGATCAAGGCGATCGCCATCGTCGCGAGCGGCTCCCCCGGCGCTCCGGAGGGCCGGCTGGCGTTCGGCGAGCCGGGGCTCCCCGAGATCGACGCCGGCCAGCCCGGGGCTACCGGGGGGACCGGCTCGGCCCGCACCACGGCCTCCCGCGTCAGCCGCCTGCTCTCCCCGCAGCCTCCGCTCCCGGAAGCGCTGCGCGCCGCGGTCCTTGCCGCCTGCCTGCTGCTGCTCGCACTGCCGACGGCGCTGCTGATCGTCCCGGGCCTGCTCGGCTGAGCCGCCCGAGGGCAGGGCGGCCCGGAGGGGATCAGGCGTCGATCCGCTCCCGGTCCAGGCTCGCGGCGCCGGCGATGATGAAGTCCTTCCGGGGTGCGACGTCGGAGCCCATCAGCAGGTCGAAGGTCTCCTCGGCCTGCTTCGCGTTCTCGATCCCGACCTTGCGCAGGGTGCGGTGCCGCGGGTCCATCGTGGTCTCGGCCAACTGCTCCGCGTCCATCTCGCCCAGGCCCTTGTACCGCTGGATGGGTTCCTTGTACCGCCTGCCCTCCTTGGCGAGCTTCGCGAGGAGAACGTGCAGTTCCGCCTCTGAATAGGTATAGATCATCTCGTTGGCCTTCTGCCCGGCGTTGACGACCTCCACCCGGTGCAGCGGCGGGACGGCGGCGAAGACGCGCCCCTCGTCGATCATCGGGCGCATGTAGCGGAAGAACAGGGTCAGGAGCAGGGTGCGGATGTGGGCGCCGTCGACGTCGGCGTCCGTCATGAGGATCACTTTGCCGTACCGGGCGGCGCCGATGTCGAAGCTCCGGCCGGAACCGGCCCCCACCACCTGGATGAGCGCGGCGCATTCGGCGTTGGAGAGCATGTCCCCCACCGAGGCCTTCTGCACGTTCAGGATCTTGCCGCGGATCGGAAGCAGCGCCTGGAAGTCGGAGGACCGGGCCAGCTTGGCCGTGCCGAGGGCGGAGTCACCTTCCACGATGAACAGTTCGGAACGGGCGACGTCGTCCGTGCGGCAGTCGGCGAGCTTGGTGGGCATGGAGGAGGTCTCCAGCGCGTTCTTGCGGCGCTGCGTTTCCTTGTGCACCCGGGCCGAGATGCGCGACTTCATCTCGCTGACCACTTTTTCCAGCAGCAGCGCGGACTGGGCCTTGTCGTTGCGGTTGGACGAGGTCAGCTTGGCGGTGATCTCCCGCTCCACCACCTTCGCCACGATCGCGCGGACGGCGGAGGTGCCCAGGATTTCCTTGGTCTGGCCCTCGAACTGCGGCTCGGCCAGCCGGACGGTCAGCACCGCCGTGAGCCCGGCAAAGATGTCGTCCTTTTCAATCTTGTCGTTGCCGGCCTTGAGCTTGCGGGCGTTCGTCTCGACGGCCTTGCGGAAGGTCTTCAGCAGCGCCTGCTCGAAGCCGGACTGGTGGGTTCCGCCCTTGGGCGTGGAGATGATGTTCACGAAGCTGCGCACGGTGCTGTCGTAGCCGATCCCCCAGCGCAGCGCGACGTCGACCTCGCAGTCCCGTTCCACCTCGGCCAGCTGGCTGTGGCCCCGCTCATCGAGGACCGGGACGGTTTCCTTGAACTTGCCGGCGCCGTGCAGGCGCCAGACGTCGGTGACGGCGGGGTCGGCGGCGAGGAAGTCAACGAATTCGGAGAGACCGCCGTCGTGGTGGAAGACCTCCTCATGCGGGCCGGACTCGCCGGGCGTGCCGGCGAGCCGGCGTTCGTCGCGGACGGTCAGCTTCAGTCCGGGGACCAGGAACGAGGTCTGCCGGGCCCGCGCGGCGAGGTCATCGTAGGAGAACTTGGCGTCGGGCGTGAAGATCTGGCGGTCCGCCCAGTAGCGGATCCGGGTGCCGGTGACGCCGCGCTTGGCCTTGCCGATCACGTCCAGCACGGAGCCGTCGATGAAGGGCTCGAAGACCGAGGCCGGGTCGGACCGGCTGCCGGTGTCCTTGAAGCGGCCGGGTTCACCCCGGCGGAAGGACATCTTGTAGGTCTTGCCGCCGCGGTCCACCTCGACGTCGAGCCGGGCGGACAGGGCGTTCACCACGGAGGCGCCGACGCCGTGCAGCCCGCCCGAGGCGGTGTAGGAACCGCCGCCGAACTTGCCGCCGGCATGGAGCTTGGTGAAGACCACCTCGACGCCGGTCAGCCCGGTT
The DNA here is from genome assembly GCA_025464875.1 of Arthrobacter sp. Taxonomy (GTDB): domain Bacteria; phylum Actinomycetota; class Actinomycetes; order Actinomycetales; family Micrococcaceae; genus Arthrobacter. The sequence continues at coordinate 6,029 of JAODMV010000176.1, forward strand.
TTGGGTTCGACGTCCACCGGGACGCCGCGGCCATCGTCGTGGATCTCCACGGAGTTGTCCGCGTGCAGGATGATCTTGATGTCGTGGCCGAAACCGGCGAGGGCCTCGTCCACGGAGTTGTCGATGATCTCCCAGAGGCAGTGCATGAGCCCGCGGGAGTCCGTGGAGCCGATGTACATGCCCGGGCGCTTGCGGACGGCCTCGAGGCCTTCCAGCACAGAGAGATGCCGGGCGGTGTAATCAGAACTTGGTGCCACGGGTTGGAAACTCCTTCGGGGGTGAAACGTGAAAGACG
>JAODMV010000184.1 GCA_025464875.1 Arthrobacter sp.
CCCCGTGGGGGCGGCGCCGCGGGCCGGCCGGGAGGCCGTGGAATTCCCGCCGCTACAGGCCCAGTTCCTCCAGGACCGGAAGCTTCTCCCGGACCCAGGCGCGCGCCTCGGTGGCGCTCGAGGCGGACAGCGCCAGCTTCGCCAGTTCCTGCGCCTCGGACAGCGTGACGGTCTTCAGCACGGTGGCCACGGCCGCGAGGGAACGAGCCGTCATGGACAGCGTGGAGACGCCCAGGCCGGTCAGCACGACGGCGAGGGCGGGGTCCGCCGCGGCCTCGCCGCAGACTCCTACCGGCTTGCTGTGGCCTTCCGCGGCAGAGCCTTCGACCGTCAGCCCCACGAGCCGGAGCACGGCGGGCTGCCAGGGCGTGTTGAGCGCCGCGAGCGGACCGAGCTGGCGGTCGGCGGCCATGGCGTACTGGGTGAGGTCGTTGGTGCCCAGGCTGGCGAAGGAAACTTCCCGGAGGATGGCCTCGGCGGTGAGGGCCGCCGAGGGGACCTCCACCATGACACCCGGGGTCTTGACCCCAGCCTCGGCGCACAGCGAGGCAAAGCGGGCGGCCTCCTCGGCGGTCGAAATCATCGGCGCCATGACCCAGACGTCAGCCTCGGATTCCTTCTCGGCGAGGGCGACTGCCTGCAGTTGGCGTTCCAGCACGCCGGGCGTGGTGAAGTCCGTCCGGTAGCCGCGGACGCCCAGGGCCGGGTTGGGCTCGGTGGCGTCGGTCAGGAAGGGCAGGGGCTTGTCCGCGCCGGCGTCGAGCGTGCGGAGCACCACCTTCTTGCCCGGGAAGGCATCGAAGACGCCCTTGTAGGCGGCGGCCTGTTCTTCCACGCTGGGCTCGGTGTCCCGCTCCAGGAAGCAAAACTCGGTCCGGAACAGGCCGACGCCCTGGGCGTTGAGCGCCGCGGCGGCCGCGGCGTCCTTGGCCCCGCCGACATTGGCGAGGAGCGGGACGAGGTGCCCGTCCGCCGTCGTGCCCGTACCGTCAAACGCTGCCAGCAGCGAGGCGGTGGCGGACCAGGCCGCGGCAGCCGCCCGCTGGGACTCGTCCGGTTCCGCGGTGATGGTGCCCGCGGCGCCGTCGACGTAGACCTCCGCGCCGTCCGGGAGCTGGTCGACGCCGGTCGCGGCCACCACGGCCGGCAGGCCGAGCGAGCGAGCAATGATGGCGGTATGGGACTGCGGGCCGCCGCCGGCCGTGACGAGCGCCAGGATCGTCTCCGGATCCAGCGTGGCGGTGTCCGCGGGGGCGAGATCCTCGGCAACGAGGATGAACGGGGTGGCGGAGGCCGGGATGCCCGGGGCGGGGACGCCGCGGAGTTCGGCCACGATCCGGGACCGGACGTCCAGGACGTCGGCGGCGCGCTCGGCCATGTAGCCGCCCAGGTTGTGCAGCATTTCGGCGACCGAGGCGCCGGCCTCCCAGATGGCGCGCTCGCTGGACGTGCCGCGGCCGATCAGCTTGGCGGCGGCCTTGAGGAGCATGGTGTCGGTGGCCATGAGCGCCGTGGCTTCCAGGACGGCCTTGCCGTCGCCGCTGACGGTCTCCGAGCGGGCCTTGAGCCCGTCGTGGACCGCCTTCGCGGCACTCTTCAGCGCTGCCGTGGCCTCTTCCGCGGTGACGCCCTCCGGCAGCCGCTCGCCGGACGCCGGCTCGCTGATCGGATGGGGCATCTGACGGATCGGGCCGATGATGCGGCCGGGGCTGACGCCTACGCCTGTGAAGGTCTGCACTGAAGGTCCTCGTTCTCTGCCGTTAGCCAGGCGCCGCCGCTGACCCGGCTGGGCGATTGACTGCTACGTCAATCATCGGATCGCGGTACCTGGAAAAGTGTATGTGATGCAGTTCATATAGCGTTGCTATAGGTGATAGGGTAACGGTTATGAGTTTAGATGGCCAGCTTCCGCCCAAAATACGGCTGTTGCGCGCGGCGGCCGAGTTGCTGGCCAATTCTGGGGGATCGGCGGTGTCGACGCGCCAGATTACCCAGCTGGCAGGAGTGACCGCCCCCACCCTTTATCACCACTTCGGTGACAAGGAAGGGCTGTTCGACGCCGTCGTCGCCGCGGGTTTTGACGAATACGTAGCGGGCGAACGCGACTTCGCGCCGTCCGGGCAGCCGCTGGAAGACATCGGGCGGATGTGGGACAATCACGTGCAGTTCGGGCTGAACCAGCCGGAGCTGTACTTGGTCATGTTTGGCAATATCCGCCCTGAGAGCCGGCCAGCCATCGTCGCTGATGCCGAGGCGCTCATGGAGGAGATGCTTAACAAGGCGGCGGTCGCAGGCCAACTCAACGTCCCACCCAGGGAGGCGGCCAGGAGCATCCTGGCGGCCAATGTGGGTGTGACGCTCATGCTGATCGCGGAAAAGGCGCCCGAGCGCAATCTTGAGCTGTCCGCCATGACCCGCGACGCCATGATCTTCGCGGTTTCCACGGAGCAGGCCAGGAGCGAGAGGCCTGAGGATGCGGGGAAATCGTCGGTGGTCGTGGCGGCGATCGCCTTGAATGCGGCGCTCCAGGCGTCCCATTCGGACCAGCTCTCCAGCTCCGAACTCAAGCTCTTCCTCGAATGGCTCCACCGGATCTCCACCAGTTCCACCAGCTAGCTCGTCGACATTATCGGATCATCCTGCGGTGCAGCAGGAATGACGGTTAGGAAAATCACATGGCAACAGAGACAGTTGCGAAACCCCGCACCAGCGTGCGCGTGGGCGTCCAGAAATTCGGGACGTTCCTGTCCGGAATGATCATGCCCAACATCGGTGCATTCATCGCCTGGGGCCTCATCACCGCCCTCTTCATCGAGAAGGGCTGGATTCCCGTCGCTGAACTTGGCGGCTTCGGCACCAACGCCGAGGGCAAGCCGAATGCGGGCCTCGTCGGCCCCATGATCACGTACCTGCTGCCGCTCCTGATCGGCTTCACCGGCGGCAAGATGGTCTACGGCCACCGTGGCGGCGTGGTCGGCGCTATCGGTACCATGGGCGTCATCGTCGGCGCCGGCATTCCGATGTTCATCGGCGCGATGATCATGGGTCCCCTCGGCGGCTGGACCATGAAGAAGATCGACGCCATCTGGGACGGGAAGATCCGCCCGGGCTTCGAGATGCTGGTAAACAACTTCTCCGCCGGCATCTGGGGCGCCCTGCTGGCCATGCTCGGCT
>JAODMV010000197.1 GCA_025464875.1 Arthrobacter sp.
CATGTGGCCGGAGCTGCGGATCATCGCCGGCATCGAGGCATCGACGATGACGTCGCTGGGCACGTGCAGGTTGGTGATGCCCTTGTCGGAATCGACCATGGCCAGCTCGGGGCCGTCGTTGAGGCCCTTCTGGATGGCGGCCTCAACCTCCCCGCGGATGTCCTCGGGCAGGTCCTCGAGGCCGTTGAGGATGGAGGCGAGGCCGTTGTTGGGGCTCAGGCCGGCGGCGGCGATCTGCTCACCGTACGTGTCGAACAGCTCCGAGAAGTACGCCTTGACGACGTGGCCGAAGATGATCGGGTCGGAGACCTTCATCATGGTCGCCTTCAGGTGCGCGGAGAACAGCACGCCCTCGTCCTTGGCCCGGGCTACCTGGGCGGCGAGGAACTCGTCCAGGGCGGCGGCGCGCATCACGGTGCCGTCGATGACCTCGCCGGCCAGGACGGGGAACGCCCGCTTGAGGACCTTCACCGTGCCGTCTTCCTTGACGAACTGGATCTTGATGTTGCCGTCGGCCTCGATGACGAGGGCCTTCTCGTTGTTGCGGAAGTCCTCGGCGTCCATGTGGGCGACGTTGGTCTTCGACTCCGGGGTCCAGGCGCCCATGCTGTGCGGGTTCTGGCGGGCGTAGTTCTTGACCGAGAGCGGTGCGCGGCGGTCGGAGTTGCCCTCGCGGAGCACCGGGTTCACGGCGGAGCCCTTGATCTTGTCGTAGCGCGAGCGGATGTCCGTCTCCTCGTCCGAGGAGGGGTTGTCCGGGTAGTCCGGCAGGGCGTAGCCCTGGCCCTGGAGTTCCGCAACCACGGCCTTCAGCTGGGGCACGGAGGCGCTGATGTTGGGCAGCTTGATGATGTTTGCTTCCGGCCGCTTGGCGAGACCGCCCAGCTCGGCCAGGGCGTCGCTGACGCGCTGCTCCTCGGTCAGGTAGTCACCGAACGCGGCGATGATCCGGCCGGCTAGCGAAATATCGCGGGTCTCCACTTCCACACCGGCGGTCGATGCAAAGGCCTCGACTATCGGCAAGAACGAATAGGTAGCCAGCATCGGCGCTTCGTCGGTGTGGGTATAGATAATCTTGGCCATTGCTCGGGCGTCTCCCTGAAGGTCTGCGGATATCCGGAATCGTGTTATCTCAACAGCTCTAACTTACCCGAGGTGACCGCATCGGCGCCTACCGGCGTCGTGCTCCGGTGCATCCATGACGCGTGGTGACATGAGTTTGAAAATCTAGCGCGGAGATTCCTCATACGGGAGCGGACATGCCCTCCGCTCAGGCCAAGGCCTGGACATAATCCCCTTGTGCCCGGTCCTGGCCCCGAAAAATGGACATGCCCTCCCGGGTGGGGAGGGCATGTCCATTCGCTGGCGCCGCCAAGGAGCCGGAAGCGGCCTAGTGGAAGAAGTGGCGCGCTCCCGTGAAGTACATCGTGATGCCGGCAGCGTTGGCCGCGGCGATGACTTCATCGTCCCGGACGGAGCCGCCGGGCTGGACGACGGCGCGGACGCCGGCGTCGATCAGGATCTGCAGGCCGTCGGCGAACGGGAAGAACGCGTCCGAGGCGGCCACGGCGCCGCGGGCCCGCTCCGGCGCGGCGCTCGCGACGCCGCCCGAGGCGCCGCCGGCGGAGTCGACGTCGGACTTTACGGTCACGCCCAGGGAGTTCGCGCGCTCCACCGCCAGCTTGCAGGAGTCGAGCCGGTTGACCTGGCCCATGCCGATGCCGACCGCCGCGCCGTCAGCGGCGAGCAGGATGGCGTTGGACTTGGCCGCACGGCACGCCGTCCAGGCGAACGCCAGGTCCGCCAATGTCGCGGAATCCGCCGCCTCGCCGGCGGCGAGGGTCCAGTTGGCCGGGTTGTCGCCCTCGGCGTCGACCTTGTCCGTGACCTGCACCAGCACGCCGCCGGAGACCTGGCGGATTTCCGAGGGGTAGCGGTCGTAGCCCTCGGGGAGGGCGAGGAGCCGGATGTTCTTCTTTTTGGAGAGGATTTCCACGGCCTCCGCCTCGAAGCCGGGGGCGATGACGACCTCGGTGAAGATGTCCGCCACGGTCCGGGCCATGCCGGCGGTGACCGTGCGGTTGGCCGCGATCACGCCGCCGAAGGCAGAGACCGGGTCGCAGGCATGGGCCTTGGCGTGGGCGTCCGCAATCGGGTCGGCCGCGCCGGCGGAACCGACGGCCACCCCGCAGGGGTTGGCGTGCTTGATGATGGCCACGGCCGGTTCGGAGAAGTCGAACGCTGCGCGCAGGGCGGCGTCGGCGTCGACGAAGTTGTTGTAGCTCATCGCCTTGCCGTGCAGCTGCTCCGCCTGGGCGATGCCGGCCGGGGCGGCCCGGTCCACGTACAGCGCGGCCTGCTGGTGCGGGTTTTCGCCGTAGCGCAGCACCTCGGAGCGTTCCAGGGCCAGGCCGGCGTAGGCGGGCCAGTCGATGACGCCGTCGCCGTCCTCGTCGAGGAACTGGCTCGCCGTCCAGCTGGCCACGGCGTTGTCGTAGCTGGCGGTGTGCGCGAACGCCTTCGCGGCGAGCCGGCGCCGGGTGTTCAGGTCAAAGCCGCCGGCAGCGGCGGCGGAAACGACGTCGCCGTAGGAGCCGGGGTCCACCACGATCGCGACGGCGGCGTGGTTCTTCGCGGCCGAACGCACCATGGCGGGGCCGCCGATGTCGATCTGTTCCACGACGTCGTCCTGCGCGGCTCCCGACTTCACGGTCTCCACGAAGGGGTAGAGGTTCACGACGACGAGGTCGAACGGCTCGATCTGCATGTCCGCGAGGGTCTGCATGTGGGCCGGGACGCGGCGGTCCGCGAGGATGCCGCCGTGGACCCGCGGGTGGAGCGTCTTGACGCGGCCGTCGAGCATTTCCGGGGAGCCGGTGACTTCCTCGACTTCCTGCACCGGGATGCCGGCGGCGGCGATCTTCTTGGCGGTGGAGCCGGTGGAGACAATCTGGACGCCGGCTGCGTGCAGGCCCTTCGCAAGGTCCTCCAGGCCGGTCTTGTCGTAGACCGAAATCAGGGCCCGGCGGATGGGGACGCGGTCGATGGATACACGGTCAAGCGGCGTAAAGCTCACAAAAGTCTCCGTCTTATATCGCGGCAGGGGCCGCGGGTGGTGGGGATGGGGCCAGTTTATCGCGTCACGGCGCCGGCACTTCCCGCGCGCCGAAGTGTGAAGCTCACGCCCGGGGCAATCACCTCGACGTAGAGTTTTCTCAGGAGGCCGAGATGAACACTTACACCACTGTGCCCAGCGGCGAACAGGTGGTCCAGGAACTGCCGTGGCGGTGGAAGGTCCAGGGCAAGATCTTCCTGATCGGCGGCCTCGGCTTCATGTTTGACGCCTGGGACGTGACGCTCAACGGCATCCTCATTCCGCTGCTGTCCAAGCACTGGTCCCTGACACCGGGCGAGGCCGCCTGGATCGGCGCCTCGAACCTTATCGGCATGGCCCTGGGCGCCTTCATCTGGGGCACCATCGCGGACACGATCGGGCGCAAGCAGGCCTTCACCGCCACCTTGCTGATCTTCTCCCTCTTCACCGTGCTGGGCGCGTTCTCCCCCGACTTCTTCTGGTTCTGCGTGTTCCGGTTCATGGCCGGCTTCGGCCTGGGCGGCTGCATCCCGGTGGACTACGCGCTCGTGGGCGAATTCACGCCCCGCAAGCAGCGCGGCCGGGTCCTCACCGCGATGGACGGGTGGTGGCCGATCGGTGCCGCGCTGTGCGGCTTCGTTTCCGCCGGCCTCGTGGCGGCGTTCGGGGACTGGCGCCTGACCATGCTGGTGATGGTGCTTCCGGCGCTGCTGGTGTTCTGGGTCCGGCGCAGCGTCCCCGAATCTCCCCTGTTCCTGATCCGCAAGGGCCGCCGCGAAGAGGCCGCCCGGGTGATCGACGAGCTGGTCGCGGCCACCGGCGCCGAGGCCCGCGCCTACAGCCTGCCCGCACCGCAGGACGCCCCCCGGCTCTCCGCCGGCAGCGCCTGGCTGCAGCTGCGCCTGCTCTGGCAGTACGACTGGAAGATCACGACGGCGGCCTGGTCGCTGTTTTTCAGCATCCTGCTGGTCTATTACCTGTCCCTGACCTGGATGCCCCGGATCCTGATCGGCGCCGGCTTCGAGGAGCACAAGGCGTTCCTGACGACGGCGTCCATGGCCGGCGCCGGGTTCCTGGGCGTGGTGGTGGCGGCCCTGCTGGTGGAACGGGTGGGCCGGAAGTGGATCCTGGCCATCACCGGCCCGCTGTCCGCGCTGACCCTGGTGATTGTGGCGATCGTGGTGGACATCCCGACGGCGGCGGTGTTCTGGCTGCTGCTGTTCGGCTTTGTCGTGCAGGTGGCCATCCCCGTGCTCTACGCCTACGTCTCCGAGCTGTATCCGACCGAGCTGCGGGGCTCGGGGTTCGGCTGGGCGTCGACGTTCTCGCGGATCGGTGCCGGGTTCGGGCCGCTGATCTTCGCGGCGTTCCTGTGGCCGGAGCTGGGGCTGGCGACGTCGTTCGCCCTGGCCGGCGGGCTGGTGCTGCTGTCGGTGCTGTGGATGGCGTTCTTCGCCCCCGAGACGAAACAGCGCCGGCTCGAGTAGCCCAGGCCGCCTCCGGCCGAAACTAGTTGGGCGAGGCGGCGGCCTTCTGCTCCGCGGCGAGGGACGCCAGGGTCGACACCAGCAGCCGGCGCTCCACCACCTTGATGCGCTCGTGCAGCGACTCCTCGGTCTCGCCGTCCTCGACCGCCACGGCCTCCTGGGCGATGATGGGGCCCGTGTCCACTCCGGCGTCGGCCCAGTGCACGGTGCAGCCGGTGACCTTGACCCCGTAGGCCAGGGCATCGCGGACCCCGTGGGCGCCCGGGAAGGACGGCAGCAGCGCGGGGTGGGTGTTGAGGTACTTGCCGCCGAAGGCGTCGATGAAGTCGGCGCTGACGATGCGCATGAAACCGGAGGACAGCACCAGGTCCGGCTCGAAGGCGGCAACGGCCTCGGCGAGCGCGTCGTTCCACGCTGCCCGGTCCGGGTGGGCCTTGAAGTCCACCACGAAGGTGGGGATGCCGGCGGCGGCCGAGCGTTCAATCCCGTACGTCCCCGGCCGGTCCGCGCCGACGGCGGCGATCTCGATGTCGAGGGTTCCTTCTTTCACGGCGTCGATGACGGCCTGGAGGTTGGAACCGGTACCGGAAACGAGGACAACTATGCGCATTGTCCTAGCTTATGGGGCCGCTCGCGTAGGCTGGAAAACATGAATCCCCCGAACGACTCCCGCGGCGGCCAGCCGAGCCAGCATCCGCGCAGCGAGGATGCGAAAGCCTCCATGTCGAAGACCCAAACTTTGTTGCGCATCTTCATCGTGGTGGCCCTCGGGTCGTTCTTCGTCTACCAGCTCGACATCAGCTACCTGTGGCTGAGCGCGATCCTCACGGCCGCCGCGATCGTGCTCGGCATCATGGTGCTCATCCGGGCCGTGAGGCTCAAGGAATCCAAGCTCGTGTTGTTCGGTGCCATCTCCGGACTCGCGGTCGCGGCCATGCAGGTACTCCTGCTCCTCACCTCGGCCCTCTTCTTCACGCAGGTCCGGGACTACCAGCAGTGCATTGACCACGCCCTCACGGAGCGGGCCGCGTCCCAGTGCAAGACGCAGCTGGACGAGGCGATGCCGTACCAGCTGGGTCAGAACTAGCTGACGGCTTCGAGGTCCGCTTCGCGCAGTTCCTGCTGGCGTTCCAGCCACGGGCCGGCCGCGTAACCGATGACGACGCCGATGCCCACCTCCGCGGCCACGAACAGTGCGGTGCGGAGCGGGTCCGGGCCGATGTCCGTCAGCCGCCCGATGCCGGCGGAACCGCGGGCGAGCCAGGCCAGCCCGGCGGCGAGCAGCCCGGCGACGCTGCCGATCAGAACGCCCAGCACCAGGGTGGACGCCGCGGCGGTGAACCAGCGGGCGCGGATCTTGATGGACAGCCACTCATCGAAGTGGTTTTCACCTTCGCGCAGGAACCACCAGCCGGCCAGGACTCCCGCGAGGGCCGGCACCACCAGGGCGGCAAAGCCGTAGTCCAGCGCTCCGGAGGGCAAGGCCGCGAAGACCGGAATGGACGGCAGCGGCCCGACGGCGGTCCCCAGCGCCCCGGCCTGTGAGCCGACGCCGACGGCGAAGCCCGCGCCCGAGGCCCAGGCGAGCGCGAACACCGCGAGGTTGGGCAGGAACCCGAGCTGCGCGATGGTGAGGACGGCACCTCCCATGGCGCCGGCGTCGAGCCCTTCATAAACGGCGATCACAAGGTTCCAGTGGACGAAGAGGTCGACGGCAAGCAGCACCGCGGACATCGCCAGGCTGGCCATCAGCGCCACAAAACCGGCCTTGATGCCGGAACCGAGGTAGGACCCTGCCCAGCGGGAGTGCTGGCTGGTGCGGGAAATCCAGGCCACGGCGTCGACGCCGATCAGCCGGCTCCAGGAGCCGGCCTCGCGGCGGGCGCCGATCACCATGCCGAGCGCGAACGGCACCAGCGGCATGAGCGCCGCGGACCAGAGGCCGATGCCGACCTCGGAGGTGCGGCAGACGAAGCCCGTGCCCACCCCGAAGCCGGCATACATCAGCCACGAGCCGAGCAGTGCTTGCCAGAGCTGATCCGTGTAAGAGGCCCGGGCCAGCCGGCGGCCGGCGCGCCAGGCGAGCAGGAACGGGATGAGGGTCAGCCCCAAGGGAACGAGTGACAGCGTGCCCGATTGCGGCTGCGCGGCGGACCCGGTGCCGACGGTGTCCAGCAGCAGGGGAACGCCGTGGATCACCAGCCACGACTGGCCGGCCAGCCGCGCCAGGGTGTCGGCGCCATTGTGCTGGAAACCGGCCGTGGCCCAGACCGCGAGGATCGGGGCCGCCACCACCAGGGCCGAAATGACGGCCGCCTGGGCGGATTCGAGCGCCCCCTGCAGCCACAAGGGCATCGGGAGGCCCCGTTCTCCGGTCTGATCAGCGCGCAGTTTCATCGAGTTCCATGGTGCCATGGCCGGGGCCCCCAGCCGGTTTCCGACAGGCTCAACCCCGGAACCGGACTCCCCCGCGGCCGGTCTTTTTCCACAGCCCCGCCGTAAAATTGGAATGTCCGCAATCACTGGTTGGAGGCACAACATGACTACCGCAAGTCCGCATGCACATGGCGTTCACTTCGGGCGGACAGACGTCCAGAACGTCGGCATGGGCGTGGGGGTCGTCCTGATGCTCGTGGGCATCCTGGGGTTCATCCCCGGCATCACCACGCAGTACAGCGAGCTAAGATTCTTCGGGCCTGATTCCAGAGCCCTGTTCCTCAGCGTGTTCCAGGTGTCCATGTTGCTGAACATCATGCAGCTGGCCATCGGCGCCGCGGGTTGGGCCATGTCCCGCACCGCGATGGGTGCACGGAAGTTCCTTCTGGGCAGCGGCGTGCTGTACATCGTCCTCAGCCTTTACGGGTTCATCGTGGGCATGAATTCGCCGGCCAACTTCCTGTCGCTGAACCTCGCCGACGACTGGACCTTCCTGGTACTCGGCGTGGCAATGACTATCACCGGCGGGCTGCTGTCACGGCATCTGGCCGAGGACGCAAATACCCGGTAAGTGACCACCGGGACCAAGGGAGCCGCGAATGAGTAACGTTTCATAGCAATCCGAAAATTCGTACTACCTGCCGGTGCAGGCGCCAAGCGTCTGCACCGGCCTATTTTTTGCCCCCCCGGCGGGCACCGCGGACGGGAACACGTTGGGACGCGGGTCAACGTCTCGGGCGACTTCCTGCTCACCCGTCCATGTCCATCCCCGATCACCCGGCCGTTCGCCACAAATGGCCGCTAAGCGCCCTGCCGTAGCGGCCCTTTGTGGCAAACCGGCGATTCTCGTCCAAGCCACGGCCGCCATCGGAGCCCGTCGGAGGCCATCCGAGCCCGTGCGAGCCCGTGCGAGCCCGTCCCGGGACCCAGCACTCGCGCTCCAACCGCCCTGCAGTCGTTGCCGTGGGCAAATATCTACTAACTACTGGACTTCGCGGAGCCGGGCCACTCAGACTGTCTACAAGAGCTGATTTGGCGGCTCCACACCTGCCGTATCCAGTCCAGCCGGGTTCAGCCAGCAGCATCGGTTCGGGGCTTTACCGCAACGCCTTTTCCACCGTCGTGAAAGGACTTAGGTCATGCCGGACTTGTCAGCATACGTCGCGCTGATCTCCATCGTCGTTGGTGCGATCCTCGTCATCGCCGTCATTTGGGTGGCAACGAAAATGATGTGGAAGGTGGCTGAGCCGAACGAGGCCCTCATCATCTCCGGGCTGACGCGCGGCACCCTCGACACCAGGGAGGGGATGGACTTCAAGATCGTCACCGGCAAGGGAGCCCTGGTGCTGCCCGGACTCCAGACGGTACGGCCTTTGTCCCTGACCCTGAATGAAACCGAACTCAAGGTTTCCTGCGTGACCTCCCAGGGCATCCAGGTGATTGTCGAGGGCGTTGTCATTTACAAAATCGGCGACGCCCCGCCCTTCATCGCCAATGCTGCCCGGCGGTTCCTCGGCCAGCAGCCCAAGATGCAAAGCCAGGTGTACAACGTCTTTGAAGGACATCTGCGCTCGATCATCGGCAGCATGACTGTTGAAGAAATCATCCGCGAGCGCGACAAGCTCGCCTCCCTGGTCCGCAGCGCCAGCGGTGTGGAAATGGAAAAGCTCGGCCTGGTGGTCGATTCGCTGCAGATCAAGGACCTGCAGGATCCCACGGGCTACATCCAGAACATCGCCAAGCCGCACATTGCCCTGGTCAAAATGGAGGCCCGTATCGCCGAGGCCACGAGGAACCGCGAAGCGGCGGAAAAGGAAGCCGAGGCGGCGGCGCTGATTGCCGACGCCCAAAGCGTTTCAGCGATCAGGCAGTCGCTGGCGCAGGCCAATGCCGAACGGGCAAAGGCCAACGCTGCCCAAGCTGGCCCCTTGGCCGATGCAACGGCCCGCCAACAGGTGGTGGTCCAGGAAACGGAAGTGGCCAAGCTCGAGGCGGACCGCGAAGAACAGAAACTCCAGACCACCGTCCGCAAACCTGCCGACGCCAAGGCCTACGCCAAGCGCACGGACGCGGAAGGCCAGAAATCTGCCGACATCAGTGCCGCGGAGGCGCTGGCCCGGCGCACGGAACTCGAAGCCCAGGTAAACGCCCGGCGCACGGAGCTCCAGGCCCAAGCCAACGCCACCGCTGCCGCCGCCGCGGCGGGAGCCACTCGCGTCACCGGCGAGGCGGAGGCAGCAGCCACCAAGGCACGCGGTGACGCGGCGGCTTCGGCCATCAAGGCCAAGGCGCTGGCAGAGGCGGAAGGCATCAAGGCCCGCGCGGAAGCGCTCGGGACCAACCAGGATGCAGTCATTTCGCAGCAACTGGCGGAGAACATGCCGGCCATCATCGCCGCGGCTGCCGAGCCCTTTGCCCATGTCGGGCACCTCTCGGTCCTGAACGGCGGGGAAGGCATCAACCGCATGATCGGCGGGATCCTGACCCAGGTGGGCGACTATCTCCCGACCATCTCATCCGCTCTCAAGAACGGTGGGCAAGCAACAAAACCACCGGCGAAAGCTCCCGATGCGCCGGGACGTTGATCGAAGCCTCACGGGCCGGATCGGCCGGGTCACCGGACGCATCGGCCCGGGCACCATCGGCGAAGTCATGCTCCCGTTCCGCGGAGGCACCAGCGCGTTCTTTGCCTACCCCTTTGATAAGACCAGCATTTTTGCCGTGGGCGAGCAGGTCCTCGTCATCTACTTTGAGCCGCCGCAAACGCTCTACGTCGACGAACTCCCGGACGTCCTCAAGAAGGACGAAGAGCTGTTCGCCTAAGGGAGCCAGCTCCCGGCGGCCAGGGCTTGCCGTGCTTCCGGCCTCCCGTGAGCGGCCGGCGTCGGAGTCTAGAAGCGCCACAGCGAGTACGGCACGCTGGGCAGGTTACCCGCCATCCAGGGGCGTTCCGAGCGCTCCCGGGGGACCTGGCCCCGGCCGTCGCGCAGGACTACGACAACCGTGCTGACCATAGCCACTACGGCAACGGCGGCAAGGAGGAAGAGTACGACGACGATCGGCCCGGCCATTTCGGGAACACCTCTAGTACCCATTTTAGGGCGGACAGCCCCGGGCGCCGAAGGGATTCTTGCCTCAGGACGCCCGGTTCCGCCGCGGAGCCATGGACGGGGGACGGAACCGGGCGTAGGCTAGGGCTCCGTCGCCTCTGGGGGTCAATCGGATGGGAAGCAGCCTGCGTGACCGTTGCGGCTTTGCCGCGCGCGCACTTCTGCTTTCTGGGCTGCTTGCCGTGGCGTGGCTCCTCTGGGGAGCCGGCGCCGCCGACGCCGCACCGGCCGGCCCCGCTGCCGGCCTCGGTTCTGCTCCCCTGGTCCTTCCTTCGGATGAGCTGCTCGAACCCGGCCGCGCTGCACCCCTTCGCCCCTCTGACACCCGTGGCCCCGCCGCGCTCCTCGAGGCAGCAGCCGCCACGGTGGCCCTGCCGCCGCAGCCCCTCACCGCGCCAGAGGCAGCAACTGCTCTCATGAAGGTGGGCAGCAGCGCCATCCCGGTCCTCAGCAGCGCCACGCCGGTCTTCACCGAGGCAGCAGCCGTTGTTGGCCGGGTGGCCGGCGCCGTGCCCGTAGAGCTCCATGGTCCTGTCGTCCTGCCGCCCACCCCGCTGACGGAAACAAGCGGACAAACGGCCGGCCAGGACGCCGGCCGAGCTCACGCTCCGGCCGCTGCTGCCCGGCCCCTGGAGCACCGGGCAGCCGGCGCCCAGCAGGCCGCGGGGGCAGTACCCCCACCGGCGCAGCTCCTGGTCCGCGCACCGGCCGCCCCTGTACTCCCTGCAGCCCTGAGCGCCCCGATGCAGCCAGCAGCGGGACACCCTGCACCGTCCGCGCCGCCCGACGCCCCGCAGAACACCGAGAACATGCTGTGGCTGTCCGCCCTGCAGAGCCATCCGGGGCCCGCGTCCTCGGGATCCGGAAGCGGCGGCGCCCAGGCTGCGGGGGAAGCCGCCGGCTTCTGGAATCCCTGGCACGCGCCCATGGGCGCCCGGATGCCGGACGTGTCACAGACTGCGGCAGCAAGCCCGTCGTTCGACCCCGGGTCTTCTCCTGACTGAATAAGGCCACCCCTGCCCTGTTACGGGCAGTCAACGGCCACCGACGCCCCCGGCGTACGGAATTCAAAGTTCAGTCAGGAGAAAAAACCATGTCCATCTATGCCCCCTTGCATCATGCCGTTTCCGCTTTCGGAGCCGCCCAGGGCCGCTCCTGCCCCGTCTCCGGCCAGGCATCCGCCCGAGTCGGCAACTGGCCGGACCCCATGCGCCGGCTGTGCCGCGTCGGCAACTGGCCGGACCCCATGCGCCCGAGGCGCGGTTCACGCCAGCCCGCAGCCAAGTGAGCAAACCGACCGGACACCGCGACACCCCGCACCCCCGCAACGGCGGTGCGGGGGTCGTTCCGGAATGACGGTGAGGGGTTTATCCCGGTTCTCCTGTTAACCCATTCTTTCCGCCCCCGTCATGCTCCCTCCCCCGCGCCGACAGCCGCCGCCACCACGGTGGAGGGGTGAGGATCGCAATTGTGGCTGAATCATTCCTGCCGCTGATGAACGGGGTAACCCACTCCATCCTGCGGGTGCTTGAACACCTGCAGGAGCGCGGCGACGAGGTGCTGGTGATCGCGCCGTCGACGCAGGACACTGACGTACCTGCGGAGGTCTACGGCGCGCACATCCACCGGGTGCCCTCGGTGCCGCTGGCCGGGTACGCGAATGTGCGCGTGGCGTTGGGCGGTGTGTATCGGGTCAAGCGAATCCTTGCCGAATTCGCGCCCGACGTCATCCACCTGGCCTCCCCGTTCGTGCTCGGCTGGCGTGCGGCGCAGGCCGCGCACCAGCTGGCGATCCCCACGGTGGCCATCTACCAGACCGAGGTCCCCAGCTACGCCGGGCGCTACGGCGTCCCGTTTCTGGAGAATTGGGCCTGGAACCGGGTGGAACACATCCATCTGCTGGCCTCCCGGACGCTCGCGCCTTCCAGCTTCGCGCTCAACCAGCTCCGCGGCCGCGGCATTCCGCGGGTGGACCTGTGGCGGCGGGGCGTGGACACGCAGCGGTTCAGTCCGGAAAAGCGCGACGGCGGCTGGCGGGCCGAGGTGGCCCCGGACGGCGAGCGGATCATCGGCTATCTGGGCCGGCTCGCTGTCGAGAAGCAGGTCGAGGATCTGGCGGTGCTGGCCGATATTCCCGGCACCAGGCTGGTGATCGTGGGCGACGGGCCGCAGCGGGCGGCCCTTGAAGCAGCCTTGCCGCGCGCCGTGTTCACCGGTTTCCTCGGCGGCGCCGAGCTGGCACGCGCGGTGGCGTCCTTCGACCTCTTCGTGCACCCCGGCGAGTTCGAGACCTTCTGCCAGACCATCCAGGAGGCCATGGCCTCGGGCGTGCCGGTGGTTGCCACGGGCCGCGGCGGGCCGCTGGACCTGGTGGAGAATTCCCGGACCGGCTGGCTCTACGAGCCCGGAGACCTGGCCGGCTTGCGGGCCCGGGTGATGGACCTGATCGGCGACGACGCCAAACGCCGCGCCTTCGCAGCGGCAGCGCACGCTTCGGTCCAGGGCCGGACGTGGGCGGCCTTGGGGGACGAACTGATCCGGCACTATCAAGCGGTGCTGGCCGGCGAGCGAATCGAAAGCAGCAGGCTGCCGGCGGACTGAGACGCCGCGCCACCGATATGGCCCTGAAGGAGCCCGCGGCGCCCTATGATTTCCTGAGGGGAGGACTCGCAATGGCATATCGGTGGTATCTAGTTCACCCGGCGGCGGCTAGGTGACTGCTTCGGCGCGCCCGGCCCCCAGCCACGAGAGCGTCCTCGAAGCCAGCCCGGACGCCCTCCTGGTGGTCACCGAGGACGGCACCTTCGCCATGGTCAACGCCGCCGCGGAGCGTATGTTCGGCTACTCCCGCGAGGAGCTCGTGGGCCAGGACCACCGGGTGCTCCTCGCCGAGGGATTCCGGAACGGTCTCCAGCGGCTGTTTATCAACCTCCGCCGGGATGCCGAGACCGCCGGCATTGCGCTGTTCGAAGCGTACGGTCTGCGGCGGGACGGCTCGGAGTTCCCGGGCGAAGTGGCCTGTTCGCTACTGACGGCGGATGCAGACACGGAGTCCGCCGCGGGCGTGAGCCTGGCCGTCACCGTCCGGGACACCTCCCATCGGCAGGAAGCGGACGCAGGGCTCCGTGAGGCGACGTCCCTGCTGACAGCCACCTTGGAATCCACCGCCGACGGCATCCTGGTGGTCAACGCCGAGGGACAGATCGCGAACTTCAACAGCCGCTTCGTGACCATGTGGGACATTCCCAAGGAGCTGATGGCCACCCAGCATGCGGAGACCGTGCTTCGCTTGGTCATGGCCCAACTGCAAGATCCCGAGGCTTTCCTCGAGGGCATCGACGCGGTGTACGCCGATCCCGAGTCGGAGAGCCACGACGTCCTGGACTTCCGCGACGGCCGGACCTTTGAACGGTATTCCCGCCCGCAGAAGGTGGCGGACAAGGTCGTGGGACGCGTGTGGAGCTTCCGCGACGTGACCCCTGCCAGGGTCGCCCAGGACCAGATCAAGAAGGCCATGGAGGACCTGGCCGAGCAGGCTGCCCAGTTGAAGGCGCAGGCCTTCCAAGACCCCCTGACCGGGCTATCCAACCGCCAGCTCTTCAATGACCACCTCGCGAACGCCCTGTGCGGGCCGTACGGCACCGCCATCGAAATCCTGCTGCTGGATCTTGACGACTTCAAGGAAGTCAACGACGTCCTCGGTCACCATGCCGGTGACGAGATGCTGATCGAGGTGGGTCGGCGGCTGCGCAATTGTGTCCGCCCGAACGACGTCGTAGCACGGCTGGGCGGCGACGAATTCGTCGTGCTGCTCGTCGGTTCACTCGATCCCGATGCTGTCGCCGAAAGGATCGTCAAGTCCCTGAACGTGCCGGTGTGGATCGATGGCACCATGTTGCGGCCCAGTCTCAGCCTCGGGCTGGCCTCGATCAACGAGGACGCGGTGGATGCCTCCGAATTGCTGCGGCGCGCCGACGTCGCCATGTATGCGGCGAAGGCCGCCGGCAAGAACAGATATATGCGGTTCCGGCCCGAGATGCTGAAAACCCTGGTGGAGCGCACGGATATGGTGGCCGGTCTGCGGCTGGCCGTGGACAGCGGCCAGATCGTGGTGCATTACCAGCCAGTCGTCGCCTCTCGCTTGGGCGCCGTGTCCACGGTGGAGGCGCTGGCGCGGTGGGAGCGGGACGGCGAACTCGTTCCTCCGGAGCAGTTCATTCCGGCGGCGGAACGCAGCGGGCTGATCGTCGACATCGGCACTGAGGTGCTGCGGCGGGGCTGCACGGAACTCCGGCCCTGGCTCTCCGAAGACCCGATCCGGTCCCTCGCCGTCAATGTTTCCGGAGTCCAGCTGCAGCACGGCGACTTCGCCGAACTGGTGCTCTCCATCGCGGCGTCCTGCGGAGTAGACCCTCGGCAGCTGATATTGGAAGTGACCGAGAGCGTGTTCTTCGACGACGACTGCCACGTGCTTCAGCAACTCATGACCCTGCGGAGCGCGGGTGTGCGGGTGGCGCTCGATGACTTCGGCACCGGCTACTCTTCCTTGGGCCGGCTCCAGGAACTCCCCGTGGACACGCTGAAAATCGATCAGTCGTTCGTGTCCATGATCCAGACAGGTGTGGAAAGGCTCCCGATCCTGACATCCATGATCGGTATGGCCCACGGCCTCGGCCTGACCGTCACCGCGGAAGGCGTGGAGACGTCGGCTCAGGCCGACTACCTGATGAACCTGGGGTGCGATTCGCTGCAGGGGTTCTTGTTCTCGCCCCCTGTGCCGGAGGCCGCGCTGGAGCCTGCCGTCGCCCGATCCGTCAATTCCATAGCCGTGTTGAGGGAGTATCGGGTCTCCGGGGAGCTCTGAGCTAAGCAACTCCGAGGCCGTGCTGCTGGCCGGCGAGCACGGAACATGCCCAGTCAGCCGCGGCGCTTGAGCTTGTCGAGGTCCAGTGCCACCAGCGCCTCGCTGCGTCCCACAGCTCGTTCGCCGGCGTAGCGGTGGTTCAGTTCGGCGGTGAAAAGGTTGTTGGCGGGTTTGGCGGTGCCGTAGGCCCGGTTCGTGGAATAGTTTCTCGCGGAGTTGAGGGCCAGATGATTAACCTGGAACGCATTCTCGTGACCGTCCACGGTGAGTTCACGGCGGCCCATGGTCCCGCCGGCGTTGTTGGCCAGGACGTCGATGCGCGGCTAGCTGTCCTTCAGCTCCGCGGCCAGGCCGCGCACCTGGGCAAGGTCCGCGAAGTCGCTGAGGAAGTAGTCCACACCGATTTCTGCCGCCACTGCGGCGGTCTTCTCCGCTGAACGCCCGACGACGGGGACCCGCTCCCCCGCCTTCGCTGGAGTCCGTGCGGCGGAGGCGCCGATGCCGTCGCAGACCCCGTGATGACAATGGTGCGCTGTGGCATGAAGTCTCCTCTAGGGTGGCCCAAAAGCGACTATATCCTCAGCGGCGACCGCAGGCTCAGAGCCGTACCGGCGTTGAGCAACTTAGGACTGATGCCCAGCATCTCTTCGGTTGTCCGCAGCAGGGAGTAGTGGCTATAGGAGCCCTGGATAACTGTGCCCGGGACCACGGACGGAGCCACTACAAAATTGGGGATCGGAGTGTCCTCGTCGAAAACGAGGACTATCGCGGTTCTTCCCGCCCGATAGCTTTGGCTGCTCAGGATCACCGGCAGCCACTGGGAAAGCCAGGTGTCCCCCGTGGCGACGCTGCAGTCGTGCATGTTATTGCAGTCATTCGGCACAATCACGGAGAAATTCGGCAGAGTGTTGTTC
>JAODMV010000205.1 GCA_025464875.1 Arthrobacter sp.
AATGGTCAGATCACCCTGAGCCACCTTGAGCTTGAGATACATCTTCTCTTCGCCCTTGACAGTGCGCATCTTGATTTCTTCAATTTTTGCTGCACCGTGGTGAGGGTAAACTACTGTCTCGCCGACCTCAAAAACCATGTGGACATTCCCCTTTCCCGCAGACCAGTTTATCACGATTAAGGCATATGACTGCCATGCTTCGGGGTCGGGAACCGCGGAAATCCGCGGAAAATGGCCGCAATCGGCCTCTTAAAGCTCTTGACGAACGCGGATAATAGTGCATGCCGGAGCCGCTGCCAAGGGGTCACGGGTAGGGAGCGGATCGACAGCCGGCAGCCACGCCCGGGGGTCTCCGCACGCCTTCGGGTACCGCAGGAATCCGTCTTTGGGACTGATTGCGGATAGGCTATGGCTGAATACTGTTTCAAGACTCTCAAGGAGTGCGTGACGTGCGTTTCACTGCGATGAACCGGGGCCAGCGCGGCAAGCTGGCAATGGCAACGGCGGCACTTGGCATCGGCCTGCTGTCAGTAACCGGCTGCGGCTACATCAACCCCCAGCAGACCTCAGAGCAGTACGCGGCGTCGGACGGAACCATGGCGGACCTTGGCCCGCTGCAGCTGCGCAACATCATGATCATCTCCGACGGCGAAGACAAGCCCGGCCGCGTAGTCGGTGCCGTATACAACTCTTCCTCAGAGGACGCGGTACTGACGATCGCCGGCGTCGGCGGAGCCCAGGGCCAGGTTCCGGTCAAGAAGAACTCCTACACCTTGCTCGACGGTGCGACTCAGGTCACCCTCAGCAAGACGGGCGGCCGACCGGGCAGCCTGGTTGAGCTCAGCATCAGCGAAGACGCCACCAACGAGAGCGCCAAGTTCAAGGTTCCGGTCCTCGATGGCACGATCGTCGATTACAAGGAGTACCTGCCGACCAGTCCGGAGACCCCCGGCTCGGAGACGACCGCGCCGGAGCCGACACCGGAGTCGACGCCGGCCACCGACGCAGGCCACTAGCTTCCAAAAAAGGAGGGGCACCCCGCGGTGCCCCTCCTTTTTCATGCCCTCGGCGACGATGCCCGCTGCCGCGATGCGGGTCAGGGTTCGAACTTGTAGCCCAGCCCGCGGACGGTGATCAGGTACTGCGGCGCCGAGGGATCCGGCTCGATCTTGCTGCGCAGCCGCTTGACGTGGACGTCCAGGGTCTTGGTGTCCCCCACATAATCCGAGCCCCAGACCCTGTCGATCAGCTGCCCGCGGGTCAGGACCCGCCCCGAGTTGCGCAGCAGCATCTCCAGCAGTTCGAACTCCTTCAACGGCAGGGAGACCTGCTCCCCGCCGACGCTGACCACATGCCGTTCGATATCCATCCGCACGGGGCCTGCCTGCACCGTGCTGGAGAGCAGTTCCTCCGGCTCGCCCTGGCGCCGCAGCACCGCCCGGACCCTGGCCACGAGCTCGCGGGAGGAGTAGGGCTTGGTGACGTAGTCGTCAGCGCCCAACTCCAATCCCACGACCTTGTCGATCTCGGAGTCCTTGGCGGTCAGCATGATGACGGGGACGCCGGAGCGCTGCCTCAGCTGCCGGCAGACTTCGGTGCCGGACTGCCCTGGCAGCTGCAGGTCCAGGAGCACCAGGTCGGCGCCGTTGCGGTCAAACTCGGTGATCGCGTCGAGGCCGTTGTCCACCACCTCCACCTCAAACCCTTCCTTCCCCAAGAGGTAGGACAGGGGGTCGCTGAACGACTCTTCGTCCTCGACAATAAGAATCCTGCTCAAGCGCTAGCTCCTTGCTCATGGACGCCGGCGGCGTCGCGTCTGTGGGGCCCGGTGGGCGGGTTGGCGGCCTTGGCCGAGGGTTTGCGGTGCTCGGGGGCGCCGTCGTCACCCTGGCCTTCCATCTCGGGAAGCCGGATCGTGAACGTGGAGCCCTGGCCGGGCTGCGACCAGACGGTCACTTCTCCGCCGTGGTTGGAGATGACGTGTTTGACGATGCTCAGGCCCAGCCCGGTGCCGCCGGTATGGCGCGAACGGGCCGCATCCACGCGGTAGAAGCGCTCGAAGATACGCTCCTGGTCTTCCGGGCTGAGCCCTTCGCCCTGGTCCGTCACGGACACCGCAACCAGGCCGTCCTTGGCCCGGATGCCGATGCCTACCTTGGTGTTTTCCGGGGAGTAGCGGACCGCGTTGTCGATCAGGTTGCGCAGCGCCGTCACCAGCAGATCCTGGTCGCCGTACACTAGCGAATCCGCGCGGCCGCCGACGACAAGCCGGATGTTCTTGCTTTCCGCGGGCAGCTGGGAACGGTCCACCGCCTCCGACACCACCGTGTTGATATCCACCGGGCGTCCCTGCTGGGCAACATTGGCCCCCTGCAGCCGGGAGAGTTCGATGATGTCCTGCACGAGCGCCGCCAGCCGCGCGGATTCCTTGTGCATACGCTTGGCAAAGCGTCGGACGGCTTCCGCGTCGTCCGCGGATGACTCCAGCGCCTCCGCGAGCAGGGAAATGGCCCCGACCGGCGTCTTCAGTTCATGGGAGACATTCGCAACGAAGTCGTTCCGGACTTCCTCGGTGCGGGTGATCTCGGTGCGGTCATCAGCGAGCAGGAGGATGTATTCCTCGGCGATCATGGCCGCCCGGACCTGAACCACGATGGTTCCCTGGCCGAGCGGGCCGCGGGGCAGCTCGAGCTGCTGCTCGAGGATGACCCCGTCCCGCCGGACCTTGGCCGTCATTTCCAGCAGCTGCTGGTGCACCAGCGTGTGCCCGCGAACCAGTCCGTAGGCGTAGGCGGCGGGGCTGGCCCGGACAACGCCGTCGATCGCATCCACGACGACGAACGCCCGGCCGACGACGGCCAGCACCTCGGCGGCCCCGTCGGGGAGCGAGGGCTCCTCGAACTCGACGTCGACCAGTTGCCGTTGCTGCTCGCTGACCCGGAAGGCGAGTACGCCGAAAATACCGAGCGAGAGGCCGATCAGGCCGGCGATCACGCCGATGTGCATTGGGTCCACGGCTCCAGCTTATGCTCTGCCGTGCCGGGGAAGCTGTAATCTCCTGCTATTCCGGTCCCGGTTCAGCTAACGTTCACTTAGTGGTGTGTAACAGTTCACCGGACGCTGAAAGAATTGAGCGTTGAAGCGCCGCCACGGCGAACCGAAATAATCCCGCCACTGCGGTGGCCGGCAGTATTTCCGAGGAAAGGACGCACACGTGCGTAAGGTTTTTCAGGAGGAGCTCACCCAGGTGGGTGAACAGCTCGTCGAAATCTCAAAGCTGGTCAGCGAGGCCTTTGAGAAGGCCACCACGGCCTTCCAGGGCGCCGACATCGACCTGGCCGAGGACGTCATTGCCGCCGATGCCCGGATCGACTTCCTGCAAAACAGCCTCGACGAACGCGCCATCGACATCCTGGCCCTGCAGGGGCCGGTGGCCAGTGACCTGCGTATGATCGTGGGCTCGCTCCGGATGAGCGCCTCCCTCGAGCGCATGGGCGACCTCGCCCGGCACCTCGCGCAGCTCGCACGGCTCCGCTACCCCGCGACCGTCGTTCCGGCCCAGCTGGAAGAGACGTTCAAGAGCTTCGCCGAACAGGACCGGCTGATCGCCAGCAAGCTCACGGTGCTGCTGGAGACCCGCGACCTCGAAGTTGCCCGCGACATCATGAAGGCCAACAGCGTCGTCAACGATCTTCACTTGAGCGTCTTCCAGGCGATCGCCCGCAGCGACTGGCAGGAGTCCCCCGCCACGACCGTCGACGTCGCGCTGGCCAGCCGCTACTTCGAGCGCTTTGCCGACCATGGCGTCTCAGTCGCCCAGAAGGTCACCTACCTGGTGACCGGCGCCTGGCAGCCGAACAGCATCGAACACAGCTGACTTCAGCGCTCCGGCACTGGACCAACCCAGCAACACGAAACGGCAGTGCGACGACGGCCGGTCACCTTCTGAGGTGACCGGCCGTCGTCGCACGTGCCTTCCCTTTCGGGGAGAGGGCGGGAGCAGGGTTACTTTTTGCCCTGGCTCGCCACTGCCTTAATGGATTCGGCCGCGGCCTCGGGATCGAGATAGGTGCCGCCGGGCTTGATCGGCTGGAAGTTTTCGTCCAGTTCGTAATACAGCGGGATGCCGGTGGGGATGTTCAGGCCCGCAATGTCCTCGTCGCTGATGCCGTCGAGGTGCTTGACCAGGGCGCGCAGCGAGTTCCCGTGGGCTGTGACCAGAACGGTCTTCCCGGCCTTGAGGTCTTCCTTGATGTCCGATTCCCAGTACGGCATGAGACGGATCAGGACGTCCTTGAGGCACTCGGTGCGGGGAATGGCGTCGCCAAGGTCGGCGTACCGCGGATCGCCCACCTGCGAGAAGGGAGAGTCGTCGGGCAGCGGCGGCGGCGGGGTGTCGTAAGAACGGCGCCACAGCATGAACTGCTCTTCGCCGAATTCGGCGAGGGTCTGGGCTTTGTCCTTACCCTGCAGGGCACCGTAGTGGCGTTCGTTGAGGCGCCAGCTGCGCTTCACGTCGATCCACACACGATCCGCCTTGTCGAGAGCCAGGTTGGCGGTGTTGATGGCCCGCTTCAGCCTCGAGGTGTAGAGGATGTCCGGGAGGATGTTCTTCTCCACGAGAAGCTCGCCGCTGCGGACCGCCTCAGCGCGGCCCTGCTCGTTGAGGTCAACATCCACCCAGCCGGTGAACAGGTTCTTTGCGTTCCAATCGCTGTGGCCGTGGCGCAGCAGAATCAGCTTGTAAGTCATGGTTGTCATCCTAGCTGAGCGGCCCCGGGCGGCGCCGGGAGTTACGTCACCTTTTGCAAGGCCGTCGCCGGGCGCACGATAGGGTAACCCGGTGGTGCAGAAGGCTGAGCGGGTGGACGCCTCCCAAAAGAGGGTCGGGGCCAGAGGCGAACCCAAAAGAGGCACCGCCCATCACCTGCGCCGCCGGATTCCCGGCGCCGCAGCGGCCACTCGGCCCGTCGGAAACGTGACCCGCGGGACGACGAACCCCAACCGGATGCGCCGCCTCGACCGCTGGCTGTCCGGGCCGCAGGCGTGGCGCTTGCGCGCGGCGGCCGACCCGCTGGTGATCGATCTGGGCTACGGCGCCTCGCCGGCCACCGCCGTCGAACTCTTTGAGCGCCTGGCCGTGAGCCGTCCCGATGTCCAGGTGGTCGGCATTGAAATCGAACCCGAACGGGTCCGGCTGGCCAAGGAGCTGGAACGGCCCGGGCTCAGCTTCCAGCTGGGCGGCTTCGAGCTTCCCGTCGCCGGCCGTCCTGCCCTGGTGCGTGCCTTTAATGTGTTGCGGCAGTACGAGGAAGCCGATGTGCAGGACATCTGGCGGCTGGTGCAGGGCAGGCTCGCCCCGGGCGGCCTGTTCATCGACGGCACCTGCGATGAGATCGGACGGCGGGTCACATGGGTGGCGCTCGACGCCGACCGTCCGCTGAGTTTGAGCCTGTCCATGCGCTTCGGCAGTTTCGAGCTGCCCTCAGACGTCGCGGAGCGGCTGCCGAAGGCCCTGATCCACCGGAACGTGCCGGGCGAGAGGGTCCACAGCTACCTGCAGGCGATGGACCAGGCGTGGCTGGAAGCCGCGCCGCTGGCCTCGTTCGGGAACCGGCAGCGATGGACGGCTATGTGCCGCTCACTGCGCGACGGCGGCTGGCCCGTCCACGACGGCCCGTCCCGTTGGCGGCTGGGCGAAGTGACCGTCGGCTGGGAAGCCGTGGCGCCGAGCAGCTAGGTGGTTGGGGCCACGCCAGCAGGGTTCCCTGAGCGAGCTTGCGAGCTGAGGGTGCTGGTGGGGACTACCAGGGGCCGTAGGGACCCATGTTCCGGGTTCCGCCGCGGCCAGCGTCCTTGACTGCGGGGCGCACGTCGGCGAGGTAGACGGAAGCCGCCGTCACGGCAGCCAGCCCAAACAGGCCCAGGGGGCCCAGAAGACCGCCACCGCCGCCGCCCAGCACCGAGAGCACGCCAATGGCCAGGGCACCACCGGTCAGGGCAAGCCAGAAGGTCTTCGTCCGCTTGGATACGGCTTCAAAGGCGCTGGGCTTGTGGCGGAGGCAATCGAAGAACGCCCACACCTCAATAGCCAGGGCCACGAGCGCCAGGACCAGGTACAGCCCGGTTTCGACATAGTAAATCATTATTCTTCCGTCCACCCCTCCAGACTAGCGGTCCAAAGTGCGGAATGCCTGTTCCAAATCGGCCCAGAGGTCGTCCACATT
>JAODMV010000227.1 GCA_025464875.1 Arthrobacter sp.
GCCGACGACGGCACCCTGTACCTGCACCTGGATTACCGGGAAGTCCACTACGCCAAGGTCATGCTGGACGCCATCTTCGGCCGGGAGTGCTTCCTGAACGAGATCATTTGGGCCTATGACTACGGCGCCCGGGCCAAGTTCCGCTGGCCCACGAAGCACGACAACATCCTCGTGTACGTCAAGAACCCGAGCAAGTACCACTTCGACAGCGCCGAGGTGGACCGGGAGCCGTACATGGCTCCGGGCCTCGTCACGCCCGCCAAACGCGAGCTCGGCAAGCTTCCCACCGACGTGTGGTGGCACACCATCGTGTCCCCCACCGGCCGGGAGAAGACGGGCTACCCCACGCAGAAACCCGAAGGCCTGATCCGCCGCGTGGTGGCCGCTTCGAGCCGCCCCGGCGACTGGTGCCTGGACTTTTTCGCCGGCTCCGGAACCCTCGGCGCCGTGGCCGCGAAGCTCGGGCGCAAGTTCGTCTGCGTGGACCAGAACCAGCCCGCCATCGACGTCATGGCCAAACGGCTAGCGCCGCACGCCGCGTTCGCCGCGTTTCCGCCCAACTGACTCGCAGCAGCTGCCGTTCTACTGCCCGTAGCGGCAACTGTTGCGGGCCAGTTCGGTCAGGGCCAGTTCGGTCAGCGCACCACCGCGGTGCCGCTGCCCAATTCCTCAATCCGGGCCAGCACTTCCGGCGTTGTGAGGTTCTCGCCGAGCACGTTCGGCTTCCCGGCGCCGTGGAAGTCGGAGGATCCGGTCACCAGCAGGCCGTGCCGTTCAGCGAGGCCGCGGAGGAATTCGCGGCCCTCCTCGGGGTTGTCCCGGTGGTAGATTTCGAGGCCGGCCAGCCCGGCGTCGATCATTTCCCGGTAGGTGCGCTCCCCCACGATCCGTCCGCGGGCGGAGGCGACAGGATGGGCGAAGACCGGAACGCCGCCGGCCGCACGGACCAGTTCGACGGCGAGCGCCGGCTCCG
Organism: Arthrobacter sp.; assembly: GCA_025464875.1. Taxonomy (GTDB): domain Bacteria; phylum Actinomycetota; class Actinomycetes; order Actinomycetales; family Micrococcaceae; genus Arthrobacter. The sequence continues at coordinate 974 of JAODMV010000227.1, forward strand.
GTGCGTAGTGCTGGACGAAATACCGTGAGCGGGAGGTGAGGATCGCGCTGAAGGCCTCGGACCGGTCCTCGACCACGCCCGCGGCGACCAGCGCGTCGGCGATGTGCGGCCGGCCCAGGGTGGCCCCGGGAGCCACGTGATGGATGACGTCGTCCCAGGTCAGCGGGTAGTCCTCGGCCAGCAGGCTGACCATCCTTTGCGCCCTCGTGTGGCGCGCATCCTTGGCCTTGGCGATTTCCTCCAGCAGCCCGGGATGGGCCGGGTCATGTAGATAGCTGAGCAGATGGACGCTGATGCCCTCCGCCGTCCGGCAGGAGACTTCCATGCCCGGCACCAGGGCGACGCCGTGTTCCCGGGCGGCCCGGGAGGCCTCGGCCCAGCCGTCGGTGGAGTCATGGTCGGTCAGGGCAAGAACGTCGAGCCCGGCCTCCGCGGCCGCAGCAACGACGTCGGCCGGCGCTTGGGTGCCGTCTGAAACATTCGAGTGGGCATGCAGGTCAATCCTCACCCCACCAGCCTAGTAGATTGCCCTGACAGCGTCGTGCGCTGCGCGGCGGGGCTCCTCCGTCGCCCCGGCTCGGGGGCCCGGCAGCTGTTAGCCTAAGCCGCGCCGCTGGTGAGACTATGGGACGGTGAACGATGCCGATAACACCCAGATCTCCGCTTCCCAGCCCCTCGACGAGCGCGTCAACAACCGCTCGCAGCGGCCCAGTTCCGACGCCTTCAAGGCGTTCATGGCCAGCAACTGGGCACCGTCCCAGCAGCAACTCCCCGGGCGGGACGATGTAGCCGACCACGCCGCCGCCCGGCGCCGGGCCATTTCCGGCCAGTTCAAAGGCGAACGCCTCGTCATCCCCGCCGGCCCGCTGAAGGTCCGCTCGAACGACAGCGACTACCGCTTCCGCCCGCATTCGGCTTTCGCGCACCTCACCGGTCTCGGACTGGACCACGAGCCCGACGCGGTCCTCATCCTCGAGCCCGTGGCCGAAGGCACCGGCGACGACGGCGGGAACCACCACGCAACGCTCTACTTCCGGCCGCTGGCCGGCCGGGACACCGAACAGTTCTACGCCGACTCCCGGTCCGGCGAGTTCTGGATCGGCGCCCGCCCCACCCTCGCCGAATTCCAGGCGCGGCTCGGCCTGGACACCGCCGACATCAGCGGGCTGGAACTGGCGATCACGAAGGACGTCGGCGACCCCCAAATCGGCGGCATCTCGGTCCGGCTGGTGCGCAAGGTCGACGAGAACATTGACGCCCTCGTGGACACCGCACGCTACAACACCGCCAAGGATCCGGAAAACCTGGACCTGGGTGTCTTCGACGCCCTCGACGACAAGCTCACCGAGGCTCTCTCCGAACTCCGCCTGCTCAAGGACCAGTGGGAAATCGAGCAGATGCAGATCGCGGTGGCCTCGACGGTGGAGGGTTTCACCGAGGTCGTCAAGGCTTTGCCGCGAGCGCTCACCCACTTCCGCGGCGAGCGCGTCGTGGAAGGCGCGTTCTTTGCCCGGGCCCGGGAAGAAGGCAACGAGCTCGGCTACGACACCATCGCCGCCTCCGGCAACAACGCCACGGTGCTGCACTGGACCCGGAACACCGGCAAGATCAATGCCGGCGAACTGCTGCTCCTCGACGCCGGCGTCGAGGCCGACTCGCTGTACACCGCGGACATCACCCGGACCCTCCCGGCCAACGGCACTTTCACCGAGGTCCAGCGCAAGGTCTACGAGGCAGTGCTCGACGCCGCCGACGCCGGCTTTGCCGCCGCGCAGCCCGGCACCAAGTTCCGTGACATCCACACGGCCGCCACCACCGTGCTGGCCGAACGGCTCGCCGAGTGGGGCCTGCTGCCGGTGTCCGTCGAGGAAGCCATCAGCGCCGAGGGCCAGCAGCACCGCCGCTGGATGCCCCACGGCACCAGCCACCACCTGGGCCTGGACGTCCACGACTGCGCCCAGGCCAAGCGTGAACTGTACCTGGACGGCGTCCTCACCCCGGGCATGGTGTTCACGATCGAACCC
>JAODMV010000239.1 GCA_025464875.1 Arthrobacter sp.
TGCAGCGCGTAGTAGAGCACGGCCGGGATGATGCCGGCGGCGCCGTTGGTGGGCGCCGTGACCACCCGCCCGCCGGAGGCGTTTTCCTCGTTGACGGCGAGCGCGATCAGGTTGACCCATTCCTGCCAGTACCTAGGGTCCCGGTCCGGATCCTCCTTGAGCAGGCGCTCGTGCCAGCCGGGGGCGCGTCGGCGGACCTTGAGTCCGCCGGGCAGCAGGCCCTCGCGCTTGAGACTGACCTGGACGCAGCCTTCCATGACCGAGTAGATGTGCAGCAGGCCGGCGCGGATCTCCTCTTCGGTCCGGGCGGCGCGCTCGTTGACGAGCATGACCTCGCCGATCGAGAGGCCCTTGGCCTGGCACCGGCCCAGCAGCTCCGCGGCGGTGCGGAACGGCAGGGGACGTTCTTTCTTGGACTCGGCGAGTTCCATCAGCGCCGCGCCTTCCTCGCCGTCGCGGACAATGAAGCCGCCGCCGACCGAGAAGAAGGTCGCGCTGTGGAGGACTTCACCGTCGGCGGCGGAGACGGCGAACGTCATGCCGTTGGTGTGCCGCGGCAGGATGGTCAGCGGACGCAGGATGATGTCTTTGACACCGTAGGGCAGCGGCACCCCTTTTCCCCCGGCCGCGCCGGCGAGCTGCAGGGTGCCGGTCCCCGCGATGGCGGCGAGCCGCTCTTGCACTTCCTCGGGAAGGATCCGCTCCGGATGGAATCCCTCCAGGCCAAGCAGGATCGCGGTCATGGTGCCGTGCCCGTGGCCGGTGGCCGCGAGCGAACCGTAGAGGTCCACACGCAGCGAGGCCACCCGGGCCAGGACCCCGGACGCTGTGAGCTCCTCAGCAAACACCGCGGCGGCCCGCATGGGGCCGACGGTGTGTGAACTGGATGGTCCTATTCCGATGGAAAAAAGGTCGAAGACTCCAACGGCCATTGTCGGTTCCTTACGTGGTCTATCTCTGGCCCGGCAGATGGTCCCGCCGGAAGGCGATGGGGCCGCCGGTGGGCGGCGTTCCTGCCGGATGCACGACGCCGGATGGCAGCTTGTGGCGGCCGCCCGGCGTCGTGATCTGCGCTTCCCTGCATGAGCAGTGGAATACCGGCTCTAGCCGAGGTCAGCGACCGTGGGGTAGAGCGGGTGCGCGGCGGCGAGGGCCTCCACACGGGAGCGCAGACCGCTGAGATCCGCGCCGGCGTCGGCGATCAGGGCCTCGGCGATGATGTCCGCAACCTCTGCGAAGGCGGCTTCGCCGAAGCCGCGCGTGGCCAGCGCCGGGGTGCCGATCCGCAGCCCGGAGGTGACCATCGGCGGGCGCGGGTCGAACGGCACGGCGTTGCGGTTCACGGTGATGTCGATCTCCGCGAGCCGGTCCTCGGCCTGCTGGCCGTTGAGCTCACAGTTGCGCAGATCCACGAGGACCAGGTGCACGTCGGTGCCGCCCGAGATCACCGAGATCCCCTTGGCGGTGACGTCGGGCTGGATGAGGCGCTCGGCCAGGATCCGGGCGCCGGCGAGGACGCGTTCCTGGCGTTCCTTGAACTCCGGGGACGCGGCGATCTTGAAGGCCACGGCCTTGCCGGCGATGACGTGCTCCAGCGGTCCGCCCTGCTGTCCGGGGAACACGGCCGAGTTGATCTTCTTGGCGATGTCGGCGTCGTTGGAGAGGATGATGCCGCCACGCGGACCGGCCAGGGTCTTGTGCGTGGTGGAGGTGGTCACGTGCGCGTGCGGCACCGGCGAGGGGTGCAGTCCGGCGGCGACGAGCCCGGCGAAGTGCGCCATGTCCACCATCAGGTACGCGCCCACGGCGTCGGCGATCCGGCGGAACTCCGCGAAGTCCAGCTGGCGGGCGTAGGCGGACCAGCCGGCGACGATCAGCTGGGGCTTGTGCTCGTGCGCCAGGCGCTCCACCTCGGCCATGTCGATCCGGTGGTCCTCTTCGCGGACCTGGTACGGGATCACGTTGTACAGCCGGCCGGAGAAGTTGATCTTCATGCCGTGCGTCAGGTGTCCGCCGTGGGCCAGGTTCAGGCCCATGATGGTGTCGCCCGGGCGGATCAGGGCATGCATGGCGGAAGCGTTGGCCTGCGCACCGGAGTGGGGCTGGACGTTGGCGTATTCGGCGCCGAACAATGCCTTGACCCGGTCAATGGCGAGCTGTTCGATGACGTCCACGTGCTCGCAGCCGCCGTAGTAGCGCTTGCCCGGGTAGCCCTCGGCGTACTTGTTGGTCAGCACCGAGCCCTGCGCCTGCATCACCGCCCTGGCCGTGTGGTTCTCCGAGGCGATCATTTCCAGGCCGTCCCGCTGCCGGGTCAGCTCCGCGTCGATCTTCGCGGCGATCTCGGGATCCAGCGCGGACAGGTCTGCGTCCAGGGACGACGAGACGACCTGCTCAAACATGGCCGTGGCGACTGCAGCGCTGCCTGCGGCGCCGTTCACAGTTCGCCGCCGTTCTTCGACGCGTACTCTTCACCGGACATCAGCGGACCTTCTTCGGTCACGGCAACCTTGAAGAGCCAGCCGGCACCGTACGGGTCACTGTTGATCAGCGCCGGATCAGAAATAACGTCCTCATTGATCTCCACGACCTCGCCAGTCACCGGGGAGTACAGGTCCGATACGGACT
>JAODMV010000278.1 GCA_025464875.1 Arthrobacter sp.
AACTTCCAGAAGCCCAAGAGCAAGAACGCGGCCACCACGCTGCTGCTGCTCGGCGTGATCGCCGCCGCCATGCTGGCCGGCATCATCTACCTGGCCAACGCCACCAAGGTGCATATCGTGCTGGATCCGGCCACGGAATTCCTGCTGGACGGCAAGCCCCTCCCGGAGGGCTATATCCAGAGCCCGGCCATCAGCCAGATTGCCCAGACCATCTTCGGCGGGGGATCCATCTTTTTCTACATCGTGGTCGCCGCCACCGGCGTGATCCTGGTGTTCGCCTCCAACACGGCATTCAACGGTTTCCCCGTCCTTGGCTCGATCCTGGCCCAGGACGGTTACCTGCCACGCCAGCTGCGCACCCGCGGCGACCGCCTGGCGTACAGCAACGGCGTCCTGGCGCTGGCGGCCGGGGCGCTGGTGCTGATCATCGCGTTCAACGCCGACGTCACCAAGCTCATCCAGCTGTACATTGTGGGCGTCTTCATTTCCTTCACGCTGAGCCAGCTCGGCATGATCCGGCACTGGGGCCGGGAACTGAAGCTGGCCAGGGATCCGGCGCTGCGCCTGCGGATGATCAAGTCGCGCACCATCAACATGATCGGCTTCGGCATGACGGCCCTGGTTCTGTTGATCGTGCTCATCACCAAGTTCGAGCAGGGCGCCTGGATCGCGCTGCTGGCGATGTTCGTGCTCTTCCTCATCATGTGGAGCATCCGGGCACACTATGACAACATCGCCAAGGAACTCGCCGTGGACGAGGACTCCTCGCCGCGGGCCCTGCCGACCCGGGTGCATGCGGTGCTGCTGGTCTCGCACGTCCGGAAGCCGGTGCTGCGGGCCTTGGCCTATGCCCGCGCCTCGCGGCCCTCGCGGCTGGACGCCATCACCGTGGACATCAGCCCGGAGGAGACCGAGCAGACCGTGGCGGACTGGGAGAAGCTGGAAATCCCTGTACCGTTGACGGTGCTCGCCAGCCCGTTCCGCGAAACGGTAACCCCCATCATGGAGTACATCAAGAACATGAGGCGCGATTCGCCTCGCGACCTGATCGTGGTCTACATCCCCGAATACGTGGTCGGCAAATGGTGGGAGCAGCTGGTGCACAACCAGACGGCGCTGCGCATCAAGACCCGGCTGCACTTCGAGCCCGGGGTCATGGTGGCCAGCGTGCCGTGGCAGCTGAAATCGTCCGAAGAAGCCAAGAGACTGCAGGATATCCAATGAGCCCCGACACCCAGACGCACGCCCACACCGACCTCGTCGTCGACGTCGGACCCGTCGCCCACGGCGGGCATTGCGTGGCACGGCATGAGGGGCGCGTGGTGTTTGTCCGCCACGGCATCCCCGGCGAAAAGGTCCGGGTACGGATCACGGATGGCGGCGCCGCGGCCAAATTCTGGCGCGCCGACGTGGTGGAAGTCCTTGAGGCGTCACCGGACCGGGTGGACCATTTCTGGGACCTCGCCGATTCCCGGCGTTCCTGGTCCCACCGCCACCCGCCCGTCGGCGGCGCCGAACTGGGCCACATTTCGCTGGACCGCCAGCGCAGCCTCAAGGGCGAGGTGCTGGCCGAACAGCTGCGGCGCCTGGCCGGCATCGAACTTCCCGCCCCGGTGGAGAGCATCGTTGAGGGCATAGGGGAGGGCGGAGGGGAGCCCGCCGCGTCCGGACCGGAGACCGGCCTCGGCTGGCGGACCCGCGCCGGCTTCGCCGTGACCCCGGGCGGCAAGCTCGGCATGCACGCCCACCGCTCCGATTCCGTCCTGCCGGTTCGCGAGATGCCGCTGGCCGTGGACCGCATCAACGCCCTCCGGCTCTGGGACATCGACCTGCAGGGCATCGAACGCGTCGAGGTCGCGGCACCGGCCAACGGCTCACGCCCGCTCGTGCTGCTGGTCCCCGCCCCCGGAACGCGCGCCAAGCGCCTCAGCGCTATCCTCGCCCAGCTGCCGGACGACGTCTCGGTCGCTACCTTTGACCCGGGCAAGACGGAGACCGTGCAGCTGCGCGGCCGCAGCTACGTGCAGGAAACGGCGGCCGGCCACGACTACCGGGTCACCGGCGCCGGCTTCTGGCAGATCCACCGGCACGCCCCGGACGCCCTCGTGGGCGCCGTGACCGGTTTCCTGCACGACGGCGGCTACGTCGCGCAGGGCGCCGTCGTGGCGGACCTTTACGCCGGCGCCGGGCTGTTCACGGCGCCCCTGGCCGATGCCGTGGGGGAGACCGGGTCCGTGCTTTCCGTGGAGGGCTCGCCGGGCACCAGCCGGGACGCGCGCAAGAACCTGCACGGTGCCTCGCAGGTCGAGATCGTCCAGGGACGGGTGGAACGGGTGCTGCGGGAGAAGCCTCGCAACTTCGACGCCCTCGTCCTGGACCCGCCGCGGGCCGGCGCCGGCAAGGCCGTCGTGAACCAGCTGATCGGGGCCGGACCACGGGCCATCGCCTACGTTTCGTGCGATCCGGCGTCCTTCGCCCGCGACCTTGGCTACTTCCAGCAGGGCGGCTGGGGGCTGGCAGGGCTACGCGCCCTGGACCTGTATCCGCACACCCACCACATGGAGACTGTGGCGTTGCTGACGCCCCGGCGCTGATGCCACTACTATGGGCGTAGTAGTCCGACGTCGCGCTCCGTTTTCACGGCTGATCCCACGCAATTTGTACAAGTTATTACTGGTGCTTGTGCTAGTTAGGCCGACCTAACTAGCAAGGGGTCTGCGGCGCGACAAAGATGAAACTGTTGCGAGAGGAGTCCTGTGATGAGCATTGTGGACAGCTTCGGTTCAAAAGGCAAACTTAATGTTGCCGGTACCGAATATGAAATTTTCCGGTTGAACTCCGTTGAAGGTGCAGAAAACCTTCCGTTCAGCCTCAAGGTATTGCTTGAAAACCTGTTGAGGACCGAGGACGGCGCCAACATTACGGCCGACCACGTCCGCGCCCTGGCCGGCTGGGACCCCAGCGCCGAGCCCGACACTGAAATCCAGTTCACGCCGGCGCGCGTGATCATGCAGGACTTCACTGGCGTGCCCTGCGTTGTCGACCTGGCCACCATGCGCGAGGCCGTCA
>JAODMV010000281.1 GCA_025464875.1 Arthrobacter sp.
CTCGCCGCGGACGGGCACGCCGCCCCCGTCGGCCAGGAACCCGCCGGCCGCCGGGCCCGATGGCGGCCGGCGCTTGCCATCGCCGCCGCCGGCGTTCCCCTGGGGTTGCTCTGGTGGGTGCTGGCGCCGTCTGGGCTCAACCTGCTGACGCGGGATCCCGCCCTGGCCTCCGGCAGCAACACCGCGAGCTGGCTGCCCCGGGACCTTGTCCTGGCCGGGCTTTTCCTGCTCGCGGGCTGCATCGCCGGCGTGCTGGTGTCCGGATCGAAGCACGCCGAGCCCGCCCCCCGGACCGTCATCCTGGTGGTGCTCGCCGCAGCCCTGGGGGCCGTCCTCGCGTGGGGGACCGGCGTGCTCAGCGGCCACTGGTGGGGCGCGCCGGCGGACACCTCGGCCAACGCCAGCATCGCCTTTTCGCTGCGCTCCCATGCGGTCCTGGCCATCTGGCCGGCCGCCCTGGCGCTTGCCGTTTTCCTGGACAGCGCCTTCAGGACGTCCGACCCGGCACCGGATTCCGCAGCGTCAGAGCGCGCCGCGCCATAGGGTCAGCGCGCCGCGGCGGGGCACGTAAAATGTACGGGTGACCCTTTCTCCTGACAGCTCAGCTCCCTCGGTGCCCTCGTCTTCCGCTTCGACGGTCCCGGTTCCCGCGGTTGAAGAACCCGCCATCAACTTCCGCGCCGTGGACCTGCGCGGCCAGCGCCTGTCCCTGGCCGGGCTCCGCGCGGCCGTTCCACGCGCGCAACCCGGCACCATGGCGGACGCCGAGGAAAAGGTCCTGGCCATCATTGACGCCGTCCGCACCCGGGGCTTCGATGCGCTCCGGGAGCTGGCATTGAACTTCGACGGCGTGGAGCAGAGCCACCCTCGCGTTCCGGCCGAGGCACTGCAGGCGGCGCTGGAGGGTCTGGAACCGGCAGTGCGGGCAGCGCTTGAGGAGTCGATCCGGCGTGCCCGGCTCTTCGCCGATAGCCAGCGCCCCGCCGACGTCGACGTCGAACTCGGCGAAGGCGCCGTCGTCAGCCAGAACTGGGTGCCGGTCGCCCGGGTGGGCCTGTACGTCCCGGGCGGCCTGGCCGTCTACCCGTCCTCGGTGATCATGAACGTCGTCCCCGCGCTGGCGGCCGGTGTGGAGTCCATTGCCCTGGCCTCGCCGCCGCAGAAGGACTTCGGCGGCCTCCCGCACCCCACGATCCTCGCCGCGGCCTGCCTGCTGGGGATCGAGGAGGTCTATGCGATCGGCGGGGCGCAGGCCATCGCGGCGTTCGCCTACGGCATTCCCGCCACCGGGCCCGAGGCCGGGCTGGATCCCGTGGACGTGGTCACCGGGCCGGGCAACATCTTTGTCGCCACGGCCAAGCGGCTCGTCAAGGGCGTCGTGGGGATCGACTCCGAGGCCGGCACCACCGAAATCGCGATCCTGGCCGACGCCACCGCGCAGCCGGCCCTCGTCGCGGCGGACCTGATCAGCCAGGCCGAGCACGACCCCAAGGCGGCCTCCGTCCTCATCACGGACTCCGAACCCCTGGCGGCGGCCGTCCGGGAGGAGCTGGAGCGCCAGGCAGCGGCCACCAAGCACCGTGAGCGGGTCCGGACGGCGCTCTCCGGTCCGCAGTCCGGCGTCGTCCTGGTGGACGACCTGGAGCAGGGCATCGCCGCCTGCGATGCCTACGCCGCGGAACACCTTGAAATCATGACGGCGGACGCCGCCCGCGTGGCCGGCCGGATCCGGAACGCGGGGGCCATTTTCGTGGGGGATTACAGTCCCGTCAGCCTGGGCGACTACTGCGCCGGGTCAAACCACGTGCTGCCGACCAGCGGCACCGCCGCGTTCTCCTCGGGCCTGAACGTGACAACCTTCCTGCGGGCCGTCCAGGTGATCAACTACAGCCGCACCGCCCTGGAACAGGTCAGCGGACACATTGTGAGCCTCTCCGGCGCGGAGGACCTCCCGGCGCACGGTGAAGCGGTCACGGCGAGGTTCTCAGCCGCCCGGTAACCACAACATGTAGTAATCACAGGCTTGTTATTCCGCAATATCTGGGAATAGACTGAAGGTGGCCGGCCGCGACGCGCCGGCCTCCACGACAGGGGAGGGAAAGACGTGTACTGCCCGTTTTGCCGTAACCCCGATTCCCGCGTCGTGGACAGCCGCATCGCCGACGACGGCTCGGCCATCCGGCGCCGCCGGCAATGCCCCGAATGCGGCCGCCGCTTCACCACGGTGGAGACCACCAGCCTGACCGTCATCAAGCGCTCCGGCGTCGGCGAGCCGTTCAGCCGCAGCAAGGTCATCAATGGCGTCCGCAAAGCCTGCCAGGGCCGTCCCGTCACGGAAGACGACCTCGCCATGCTGGCCCAGGAGGTCGAAGAGACGATTCGCGGCTCCGGCGCGGCCGAGATCGAGGCCCACGAGGTCGGGCTCGCCATCCTGAACCCGCTGCAGAAGCTCGACGAGGTCGCCTATCTGCGCTTCGCCAGCGTGTACCAGGCCTTTGAATCGCTGGAGGATTTCGAGGCGGCCATCGCCCTGCTCCGCCACGAGGCCGAGTCCAAGGGCCTGGAAGGCATGGACTCCCAGACGAGCCCGCTCTAGACTCCGGTGGTGGCAGCGGAGGGGAAGCCGCGGCCACCACCGGCACCAAGAAGTCCGATCTCCCGGACCCCGGCAGCACCGCTTAGTTGGCCAGCTTGTGCTTGACTGCGATCTGGAGGGCGGCCCCGACGATGCCGGCGTCGTTCTTCAGTTCGGCCGGGACAATCGGCGTGCGCAGCTTCAGTCTGGGCAGGTACTCGTCGGCGCGCTTGGAGATGCCCCCGCCGACGATGAACAGCTCGGGGGAGAACAGGAACTCCACGTGGGAGAAGTAGCGCTGCAGCAGCACGCTGTATTCCTCCCAGCTGAGGCCGAGGCGCTCCCTGTCCACGGCGGAGGCTTTGGTTTCGGCGTCGTAGCCGTCGATCTCCAGATGGCCCAGTTCGGCGTTGGGGACCAGCTTGCCGTCGAAGATGAACGCTGAACCGATTCCGGTGCCGAGGGTGATCACCAGGACGGTGCCGGAGACGCCCTCGCCCGCGCCGTAGCGGGCTTCGGCCAGGCCGGCGGCGTCGGCGTCGTTGATGACCTCAACCGGACGGTGAAGCCGGGCCGTGAGCAGGGCATCGATGTCCGTCTCGAGCCACGATTTGTCCACGTTCGCGGCCGAGTGGACCACGCCGTGCTTGATGATGCCCGGAAAGGTGACGCCGACGTGGGAGCCGGCCTCCGGTGCATCGGGGCGGACGGAGAGCTGTTCCACAACCTGCGCCACGGCTTCGATGACGGCCTGGGGCGTGGAGGGCTGGGGCGTGGGGATGCGGACGCGCTCACCGAGCAGCTTGCCCTTTTTCAGGTCCACGATCCCGCCCTTGATACCGGTGCCGCCGATGTCAATGCCGATCAGCGGCGCGTTCTTCTTCGACTTCTCGTCCTTCTTGGCCAATGGGTTCCGTTCGGGCAGTGGGCGGGCGGGGGGAGGTTCGGCCAAAGCCGGCGGCTGAGACCGGAATCTCCGTTGCGGGAATCTTAGTACGGGAATGTAGCAGGACGCGTACGCCGCAGCTATCAGGGCAGCGTGAGCACTTCGGCGCCGGATTCCGTCACCAGCAGGGTGTGCTCGAACTGGGCTGTGCGTTTGTGGTCACGTGTCACCACGGTCCAGTCATCGGCCCACATGTCCCAGTCGACCGTGCCGAGGGTCAGCATCGGTTCGATCGTGAACACCATGCCGGCCTCCATCACGGTGTTATAGGCGGGTGCGGCATCGTAGTGCGGGATGATCAACCCGGTGTGGAACGCTTCGCCGACGCCGTGCCCGGTGAAGTCGCGGACCACGCCGTAGCCGAAGCGTTTGGCGTAGGACTCGATGGTCCGGCCGATCACGTTGATCTCGCGGCCGGGCGCCACCACACGGATGGCACGGTTCAGCGATTCCTGCGTGCGTTCCACCAGCAGCCGGGATTCCTCGTCGACGTCGCCCACCAGGAAGGTGTAGTTGGTGTCGCCGTGCACGTTGCCGATGAACGCCGTGATGTCGATGTTGAGGATGTCCCCGTCCCGGAGCACGGTGCTGTCCGGGATGCCATGGCAGATCACTTCATTGAGCGAGGAGCACAGCGATTTGGGGAAACCCCGGTAGCCGAGCGTGGAGGGGTAGGCGTTGTGGTCCAGGAGGAACTCGTGGCCCACCCGGTCCAGTTGGTCGGTGGTGACGCCGGGTTCGATGTGCTTCCCGACCTCCACGATCGCCTGGGCCGCGATCCGTGAGGCGATCCGGATCTTCTCGATGGTCTCCGCCGATTTGACCTCGGAGCCGGTGAATTTGCTCGGGCCCGGCTTGCCCACGTATTCGGGGCGCGCGATGGATGCCGGTACGGGCAGCTGCGGGCTCACGCT
>JAODMV010000285.1 GCA_025464875.1 Arthrobacter sp.
ATGCCGGCCACGGCCCCGTGCATGACGCGTGCCGTGTCCGGGTGGTCGATGGCGCCGAAGCGCAGCGGGTCCATCACGGCGACCGGGCGGGCGCCCATGGAGATGATGTCGCGGACGATCCCGCCAATGCCGGTGGCGGCACCCTGGTAGGGCTCCACGAATGACGGCGAATTGTGGGACTCGATCTTGAACGTCACGGCCCAGCCGTCGCCCAGATTGGTGACGCCGGCGTTTTCGCCGATGCCCACCAGCATGTCCTTCTTCATCTCCTCGGTCACCTTTTCGCCAAACTGGCGCAGGTGGTTCTTCGAGGACTTGTAGGAACAGTGCTCGCTCCACATGACGGAGTACATCGCGAGCTCGGCGCCGGTCGGGCGGCGGCCGAGGACCTTCACGACCTCATCGAACTCGTTCTGCTTCAGGCCAAGCTCGGCCCAGGGCAGTTCGGTGTCCGGGGTCTTGGCCGCGTTCTCGACAGTGTCGATGTTGAACTTCTTGGTCTCGGTGGCGTTTCCGGCCGCCGGGCCTGTCGACGTCTCCGTCATTTGGTGTCTCCCACGATCTTGTTCAGTACAGAGGTGAAGAAGCCGAGGCCCTCGGTGTCGGAGCCTCCGATCCCGTCGAGGGATTCCGGGCCGAAGCCTGCCTCCACCGCGTGTTCCGGGTGCGGCATGAGGCCGACCACGTTGCCGGCGGCGTTGGAGATGCCGGCGATGTCGCGGCGGGAGCCGTTCGGGTTGAAGCCCACGTAGCGGAACACCACGCGGCCTTCGGCCTCGAGGGCGTCCAGGGTCTTCTCGTCGGCGATGTACTGGCCGTCCTGGTTCTTCAGCGGGACGGTGATTTCCTGGCCCGGCTGGTAGTCCCCGGTCCAGTCCGTGCTGTTGTTCTCCACCCGGAGGATCTGGTCACGGCACATGAACTTCAGGTGGTCGTTCTTGATCATGGAGCCGGGCAGCAGGTGCGACTCGGTCAGGATCTGGAAGCCGTTGCAGATGCCGAGCACGGGAAGCTTGGCGTCCGAGTTGGCGGCGTCGATGACCTTGGCCATGAGCGGCGCGAAACGTGCGATCGCGCCGGCGCGGAGGTAGTCGCCGTATGAGAAGCCGCCGGGAATCACGATGGCGTCGACGTCACCCAAGGTGGTGTCGGCGTGCCAGAGCGCCACGGGGGTGGCGCCGGCGAGGCGGACCGCACGGGCGGCGTCGCGGTCGTCCAGCGTGCCGGGGAAGGTGATGACGCCGATGCGCGCACCTGCGAGCCTGCGAGCAGCCGGAGCGTCGGCGATGGCTTCACCGATCAGTGGGAGTTCAGTCATTTCAGGCCTCGACGACCTCGACGTTGACGACGTCCTCGATGACCGGGTTGGACAGCAGGGTCTCGGCGGCATCGCGGGCCTGGGCCAGGATTTCCTCGGTCACCTCGCCGTCGACCATGAGTTCAAAGCGCTTGCCCTGCCGGACAGAGCTAAAGGCGGTGAAGCCCAGCCGCGGGAGTGCACCCACGATGGCCTTCCCCTGCGGGTCCAGAATCTCGGGCTTGGGCATGACGTCGACAACGATCCGGGGCATCCGGCAACTCCTGTGCGTGAGCATTGGGTAAGGGCGCAGCGGAGTGGTGCCGTCTCACGCCGGTCTCGTGCCTGGTTCTGAAATCAACGTGAACATTAGACAGCGTGAACGGGCGCTCCGCGAGCTTGCAAGCCCATTCTACCGGCCGCGGCGCGTCCCGCCGCATTCGGGCCGTGACCGTGCTCTGGGCCGGGTGGACAGGGCGCAAAGCGGCCCGGCGCCGGCCCGGCCGACGGCCGGCCCGAACGCCCCGGGAAACAAGGCACAGAACAGGGCACGGAACAGGGCGATGAGCCGGGACGACGGCTATGGTCTCGCAGATGCGCCGGACGTAGGATGTGCGCATGGCTGGGAAATCGAAATCCGTGCTGTTGCCTGTAGTCGCCGCCGCCGTGTTTGCCGGCCTTGGCCGCATGGTGCTGCAGAAGATCAAGGCGGACCGGGCAGCCCGGCAGGGCAATGTGACGGGGCCCCTCGATGAGAAAACCCGCGCCTGGATCAGCGAAGTGGTCCGAACCCCGCGCCAGTAGGACGGACGCGCCGCCGGGGCAGGCCTTAAGCACCGGCCTGGACCCCCGCCGCGACCGCTGATCACATTACGTTCAGTGGCGGCGCGAATTCCGCCTGCCCTGGTCTCTTATGTAATAACTCACTCTCAGTCTGTACTGTTTGAATCGGCTGGTATCCGTCGGGGCTGCACTTGTCAATGCAAGGGCAGCCCCGCCAGTCTGCTTGCCCGGAAATGTTGCCGGGGCGGTTCCTTATGAAAGGTTCAAATCACTCGTGAAATCACCAGGAAAGAGCTTCCTTCGAAGCGGGGGACTCCGGAGGGCCGCGGCACTGACCCTGGGCTTACCGGTTCTTTTGTCAACGGTCGCCATCGCGCCCGCCAGCGCGGCGCCCGCCGCGGCCACGTCGCCGGCCGCCGTTGCGCAGAAGAATCTGGATCCGAGCAACTACCAGGACGGCCGGTACATCGTCGTCCTGGCCGAAAAGCCGGCGGCCACCTACGACGGGGGCACGCCGGGCCTGCCGGCGACCAAGCCGGAAGCCGGCCGGAAACTGGACGCCAACAAGGCTGAAGTCAAGAAGTACCAGGCACACCTCGAGCACAAGCAGGCCAAGGTTGCCGGGCAGCAGAACGTCAGGATCCAGCGCCAGTTCACCGCGGCCATCAACGGCTTCAGCGCCAAGCTGACGGCGGGCCAGGCCATCAAGTTGGCGAAAGACCCCGGCGTCCTGGTGGTTGCGCCGGACACGGAAAACGCGCCGGACTACTCCAGCACCGACTTCCTGCAGCTCAGCGGCGCCAGCGGGACGTGGAACACCAGTTTCGGCGGGCAGGGCGAGGCCGGCAAGGGAGTCGTGGTCGGCGTCCTGGACACCGGCTACACGCCGTCCAGCGCCTTCTTCGCCGGCGAGCAGGTCCAGCCCCTCGTCGGCGAGCCCGTCGTCGGGGTGCCCTACCGCACCGCGGACGGCAAGATCGCCATGCTCAAATCCGACGGCGACACCTTCGTGGGCGACTGCCAGAAGGGCCAGGACTTCGACGGCTCCGCCTGCAACTCCAAGGTGCTCAGCGCCCGGTACTTCGCCGACGAGTTCGAGGCCTCCGTCCCGGCCGGCCGCCGCGCCGCGGCAGAAGTGCTGTCTCCGGTCGATGTCTCCAGCCACGGAACGCACACGGCCAGTACCGCCGCCGGCAACGCGAACGTCGAGGCCGTCGTTGACGGCCGCAGCTTCGGCCTGGGCAGCGGCATCGCACCGGCCGCCAAGCTCTCCATCTACAAGGTCTGCTGGGACGACAACGATCCCAATTCCGGCGGCTGCTATTCCTCGTCCGCCGTCGACGCGATCAACCAGGCCATCCTGGACGGGGTGGATGTGATCAACTACTCCATCTCCGGTCCGACGAACACCACCACCGATCCTGTCTCCTTGGCGTTCCTCTCCGCCGCCTCGGCGGGCGTCTTCGTCGCAGCCTCGGCCGGCAACACCGGTCCGACGGCCAGCACGGTCGGCCACGGCGCGCCGTGGATGACCACCGTTGCGGCCAGCAGCTTCTCCCAGGAGCTGCAGGGCACGGTCGAGTTCTCCGACGGCACTAAGTTCCGCGGCGCCAGCATCATGAACGGCCAGGTCGCGAACGCCGGCGCCGTCCTGGGCGCCGATGCTGCTTCCTCTGCGGGCCCGAACGCGGCGCTGTGTGGCCCGGATGCCCTGGATCCCGCCAAGGCGGCCGGGAAGGTCGTCGTCTGTGACCGCGGTGTCTTCGACCGTGTCCAGAAAAGCGCCGAGGTTGCCCGTGCCGGCGGCGTCGGCATGATCTTGGTGAACCTGAGCGACGCCTCGCTGGACACGGACAAGCACTCCGTCCCGACCGTCCACGTCAACCCGCCGGACACGGAGGCCATCAAGGCCAAGGTCGCGGCCGGCGCGGGCCTGACGGTTTCACTGGTCAGCAAGGACACCACCGGGCTGCCCAGTGAGGCCCAGCCGCAGATTGCCGGCTTCTCCTCCAGGGGCCCGCTGCTGGCCGGCGGATCCGACCTGCTGAAGCCGGACATTACCGCTCCGGGTGTCGCCGTGCTGGCGGGAGTTTCGCCGATCGCTCCGGAAGGGGACAGCTTCGGCTTCATGTCCGGCAC
Organism: Arthrobacter sp.; assembly: GCA_025464875.1. Classification (GTDB taxonomy): domain Bacteria; phylum Actinomycetota; class Actinomycetes; order Actinomycetales; family Micrococcaceae; genus Arthrobacter. The sequence continues at coordinate 4,220 of JAODMV010000285.1, forward strand.
CTCCATGGCATCCCCGCACATCGCAGGATTCGGTGCCTTGATCCTCGGCAAGAACCCGGCGTGGTCCCCGGCCGCGGTGAAGTCCGCAATGATGACCACTGCCGGTGACATCAAGCTGGCCGACGGCACCAAGAACACCGATGTCCTGGCCACCGGCGCGGGCCAGGTGGACCCGGCCCGCGTGCTGGATCCGGGCCTGGTCTACGACGCCACTGAGGACGATTACCTGGCGTTCATCCAGGGCAGCGGCTTCGACCTGGGCATGGCCGGCGTCGGCACCACCAAGCCCCGCGACATGAACGTTCCATCCTTCTCACTGGGTAGCCTGACCGGAAAGATCGAGGTCACCCGCACGGTGACGGCGCTGACCCCGGGCGTCTACCGTGCCAGGGCCGATGTTCCGGGCGTGAAGGTCAAGGTGACCCCCAGCGTCCTGAACTTCAGCGCCGCCGGCGAGAAGCGCACGTTCAAGGTGTCCTTCGAGAACCAGCGCGCTGCCCTCGGAAAGTTCGCGACGGGTTCGCTGACCTGGCAGGGCGCCGACAAGAACGTCGTCTCCCCGATCGCTGTCCGTCCGCAGTCCGTGGTGGCGGCCAACGATGTTGCCTTCACCTCCGAAGGCGGCACCGGCTCCGGTGACATCAACCTCGTCTCCGGCACCAATGCCCCGGTCAAGATCACCCTCGACGGCCTCTCCCAGGCGGATTCCACGGCCGTGAACCTGGTTCCGGGTCCGTTCACCGGCGTCACGGACGCCTCGAACCTCGTCAAGACTGTCCAGGTTCCGGCCGGCAGCCCGCTGGCAAAGTTCTCGGTTCTGTCCTCGGATGCGAACGCGGACTTTGATCTGTACATCATGGCCCCGGGCGGCCACCCGATCACGGTGGCCACGAGTTCCGCCAGCGAATCGGTGTCCCTCGCAGACCCCGCCCCGGGCGAATACACCATCTACGCCAACCTCTACGCCAGCCCGAACGGCCAGGCCACCAAGGCGTCCGTGGATGCGGCAGTGCTCGGAGCCAACGTGGGCAATGCGACGCTGACGCCGAACCCGCTGCGCCTGGGCAACGGCGAGTCCGGCAAGGTCGCCCTGCGCTGGCAGGGCCTGGCCGTGGGTTCCTACGTCGGCCGGGTTACGTTCGCCGGCGCCAGTGAGGCGACGTTCGTCAGCGTTCTCGTGACGCCGGCCGGCGTGGTGGTGGTTCCGCCGACGTCGGAGGACCAGGACAGCAACGAGGGTCCGGGCGAGGATTCCGGCGACCGCGGTCACGCCGAGGACGACGGCGAGAAGGACAAGAAGGACAAGGGCAAGAAAGTGAAGAAGGAGAAGGGCAAGATCCAGAACGGCGAGCTCGGCGACGCTTCCGACAGCGCCGTCTAGGCGGCACCCGGAACGCAGCGCTCCGGAACGCAGCATTCGGACGCGGCACTACTCTGTAAACGGCAACGGCCGGCGGTGGAACTCGCCGGCCGTTGCCGATTAAGTCGCCCACGCCCGTGGCGCGCCCGCCTGGTGTGGGCCGGTTCCGGTTCAGGCCGCGCCGGTGGAGCCGGCAATGCCGCCCAGCAGCGGCGCCGCGGCGCGCCAGCGGGCGATCTCGCAGCCGTCGGTGCGGCTGAACCGGCTGTGCACTTCGCGTCCGGCGAACCATCCGCTCACCACGGCGGTCTGCGGGCCGCCGTACTGCTGGGTGCAGATCCTGCCGGGTGCCGGCTTGGGGAAGAAGAGGCCCTCCCCGTGCTGTTGCACGGCCGCAAGGGCGGCGGCGGGATCGGGCAGCGTGGACGCGGTGGAGACGGCGCCGCCGCTGGCCACCAGCCGGAAGGTGCGCTCCGGGGCGCCCGGGGCCTCCGTCAGGCGGATGGTGAGATCGACGTCGTCCGGCCCGTGGATGGCTGTCATTGCTGTCCTTTCGGGGGTTGGTCAGGCTGCGGGGCGCCGGTCCCGGCGGGCTCTGCGCCCAGCGCCTGCAGCAGCGGCGACAGCTCCCGCAGGAGCCGGTGCCGCAATTCCTGCGACTCGGCGGCGAAGGCCCGCTGGTATTCAACGTACTCGGCCTTGCCGTCCGGCGTCTCGATCCGGATGGCGGGGTACCCCCACTCGCTCAGGTCGTAGGGGGAGGCCCGCATGTCCATGGCCCGGATCCGCCAGGAGAGCTCGAAGCAGTCCATCACGAGCTCGCTGGGCAGCACCGGCGCCAGCTTGTAGGCCCACTTGTACAGGTCCATGTTCGCGTGAAGGCAGCCGGGCTGCTCCATGGCCCGCTGGTTCTCCCTGCTGGGTTCGAGGCTGTTCAGCGGTATGGCGTCCGGGGTGTAGAAGCGGTAGGCATCGAAGTGGGAACAGCGGATCCGGTTCTCCTCCACCACTTGGTCCGTGCGGGCGGAACCGAGCCGGAGCCGGAGGTATTCGTGCCGCAACTCGAACTTGTCCTGCCGGTACACCATGGCCCACTCGTGCAGCCCGAAGCAGCCGAACTGGGCCGGCCTCGCGGCCGTACCGGAGAGAATGATGCCTGCGAAGTGCAGCGCTTCCCGGCGGTCGTGCAGGAAAGCCTCGACGTCGACGGTGGCGGCCGCAGCACCCGCCGGCAGCCCGGCGGCGGCGAGTTCGCCGTCGTCGGCGCTGCGGTAATACTTCCAGCCGGTTCGCTGAGCGGCCTCGGGGCCGGAAAGTACGACGCCGGCGCCCGGGTGCCAGCGCAGCAGTTGGCCGGGCTTCTGGGTGTAATAGGTGAAGAGGAAGTCCTCAACCGGGTGCTTTTGGCCGGCGGACCGCCGGGCAAGGTACGGATCCGCGTAGCGCCGGACGCGTTGCTGGTAGGCCGCCTGGCGCTGCAGCCAGTCTTCTTGCGGAAAGTGGAACAGCTTAGACAGCTCCACCGGTAGCGCCCAGCACGTCCTTCGCGGCGTTCCAGGCTCCGATTTCGCAGCCGTCGCGGAGGCTGAAGTTTGCCTCGACGGACCTGCCGTCAACGACGCCGGTCACGGTCGACTGCTGCGGACCGCCGTACTGCTGGGTGCAGGCCCGGGCCGTCGCCGTCCGAGGGCTGATGATGGCCGGGTTGTTTTTCAGGGCGGCGCAGGCGGCGGCGGCGTTGGGGTGCTGGCTTTCGGCTGCCGGGACGCCGTTCTGGCACACCAGGGTGAAATTGCTGGGAGCCCCGGTGTCGGAGGGCTTGACCATGATCGCCAGTTCGGCGTTGCCCTGTCCCGGCCCGGACGTCAGTGGGGCCGCGGAGGGTGAGGGGGCCGGCGAGTTCGTCTCGGTGTCCGGCGCGGGGGTGCCGGCGGAGGGGCTCGCCGCGGTGCCTGTGGGGGAGGGGGACGGGGTGCTCCCGCCGTCCGGCATGCAGGCCGCCAGTCCGGCGACCGCCAGCAGAACGAGCGCCGCGTGGCTCAGCTGCTTGCGCATCAACGTCCTCCTCTGTTTCGAACCAGTCTACCGCCGGGGCGCAGCCTCCGTCGCTGTCCTGGTGGCGGCGATCAGGTCCATCATGGAGGCATGCAGTTGGCCGACCTGGTCCCGGCTCAGGCCCAGCCGGGCCATCATGGCGCCGGGGACTTCCGCCGCCTGCTGGCGAAGCGATTCGCCGTTGGGGGTCAGCCGCACGTCGAGGGTGCGCTCGTTGCCTTCCATGCGCTGGCGGGTGATCAGGCCGGCCGTTTCGAGGCGGCGCAGGAGCGGCGAGATGGTCGCGGGCTCCTGGGCGAGGGCCTCGCTGATGTCGCGGACGGAGCGCGGGCTGGATTCCCAGAGGCACAGCATGACGAGGTATTGGGGGTGGGTCAGTCCGAGCTTGTCCAGTACGGGTTTGTACGCGCCCACCACGCGCCGGGACGCCACCGTGAGGGCGAAGCAGAGCTGCTGTTGCAACAGGAGGTCGTCCTCGGCCACGGGGTCTCCGCTGGTTTCCGTTGTCCCGTCGGCCATGCCCGCTCCTCCTGATAGTTAGTGCACTAATGATTAGCGTACACTGGTGTCATTGTCTTATTCGTAGGAGAGGATAGCGATGGTCAAGGAAAACTCCGCCCAGAGGTTCATGCGGGCAACCGGGAAACTCCGTGCAATCTTCGGGCCGGCCAACCGCAGTTCCCTCGTTCATGAGATGACGGAGCAGAACAAGCAACTGCTGGAGCAGCGGCAGGCCGAGACCCAGCAATGGGAGACAGTCCGGCGGCCCGACGGCAGCACGTATGTCGTGCCCCGCAACCCTGACGACAAATCGCTGCGTTAAACCATCTTTGGCCCGCCCGAAAGGCCCCTGACAACCCGGCTGAGCCGGGTCGTTTTGGCGTCTTCAGGCGTAAAATAAGGGCACAGGAACCATCCTGCCAGCGCAGTACCGCTTGACCTGTAACGAGGGAAGGGGGTGGAAATTGTGGCGCAATACGCCATCCGCTTCATGCAGCGGACCGACAAGCTAAGGTTCTTTTTCGGGCCCGCGACTCGGGGAGACTCCGAAGCGCCGGTGGTCCATCGGCACGATGACTTCGAGCAAGCCTCGGAACAAGACCTGGCGGATTTTGAAGTGGAGACGGACTCTCAGGGCCATCACTACGCGGTCCGCCGGGAAGACCTCTGGAAGGAAGAGGCCTGACAGCCCGTTGTGACAGCACGCATGAAAAAGGGAGCGGCGCCCGCCGCTCCCTTTTTCATGCTCGTTTAGCGCCCGTGGTGCGGGCCGCGGTTCTACGGGCCGCGGTTGGTGCGGGCCGCGGGTTTAGCGGCCGGTGCCGCCGTAGACCGTCGCCTCGTCCTCGCCGTCCAGATCAAAGGCCTTGTGGATGGCGCGCACGGCGTCGTCGAGCAAATCCGCGTGCGTCACCACGGAGATCCGGATCTCCGAGGTGGAGATCATGTTGATGTTGATCCCCGCCGCGGACAGCGCCGCGAAGAACCGTGCGGAGACGCCCGGGTGGGAGCGCATGCCGGCGCCGATCAGCGACAGCTTGCCGATCTTCTCGTTGTACTCGATGTTCTCGAAGCCGATTTCCGCCTGGGCGGCGCGGAGGGCGGCCAGCGCGTCGGCGCCCTCGACGATCGGCAGCGTGAAGGAGATGTCCGTCCGGCCGGTGCCGTGCGTGGAGACATTCTGCACGATCATGTCGATGTTGGAGTGCGCATCCGCGATCACCTGGAAGATCGCCGCGGCCTTGCCCGGGATGTCCGGTACCCCGACAACCGTGACCTTGGCTTCGGAACGGTCGTGCGCGACGCCGGAAATGATGGGCTGCTCCAAGGCAACTCCTTCTTGAGTCTTGATCTTGTCGTCGGCGCTGGGCAGGACCCAGGTGCCTTCGTTCTGACTGAATGAGGAACGGACGTGCAGGGGCACCCCGAAGCGGCGCGCGTACTCGACGCAGCGCAGGTGCAAGATCTTGGCGCCGGAGGCGGCCAGCTCCAGCATTTCCTCGCTGGAGATGCGGTCTATCTTGCGGGCGGACGAAACCACGCGCGGATCGGCGGTGTAGATGCCGTCCACGTCGGTGAAGATCTCGCAGACGTCGGCGTCGAGGGCGGCGGCCAGCGCCACCGCGGTCGTGTCCGAACCGCCGCGCCCCAGCGTGGTGATCTCATTGGTGGTCCGGCTCATGCCCTGGAAACCCGCCACGATCGCGATGTGCCCCTTGTCCAGGGCGGTGCGGATGCGGTGCGGGTCGACGTCGATGATCCGGGCCTTGCCGTGGATGCCGTCGGTGATCATGCCCGCCTGCGAACCGGTGAACGACTGGGCCGACGCGCCGTACTTGTTGATGGCCATCGCCAGCAGGGCCATGGAAATGCGTTCCCCGGCGGAAAGGAGCATGTCCATTTCGCGGGCGGGGGCGGAATCGGTCACCTGTGACGCGAGGTCGAGGAGTTCATCGGTGGTGTCGCCCATGGCCGAGACCACCACCACGACTTCATCGCCGGCGTTGTGGGCATCCACGACGCGCCTGGCAACGCGCTTGATTCCCTCCGCGTCGGCAACTGAGGAACCGCCAAACTTCTTCACCACCAGGTGCTTGGTGACGGGGGCCGAGACGGGCAGCTCCTGCGGCTGCGTTGCGGGCTGAACTTCGGTAGTGGGCAAACTCATGCGCGCACCCTCACTGGATCATCGGGGTTCTGGGCCAAGCAACCAAACGGCGCGACGGCGTAACTTTCTGAGCCAAGTTTATCGCCGGCAGGCCCCAGTCGTGGAATTGTGACCGAATGGGGGACGATACCCCTCCGCCGGCGGGGGGACATGCCCTCCGCCGGGGCCGAGGAATGGGCATGTTCTCCCGCCCCTCGGGACATGCCCGTCGCCGGGGCCGAGGGATGGGCATAATGCCACTATGTCCATCCCTGGGGGCTTGAGCTGGGCATGTCCATCCGTGCCATCCCGACGGTGATCGGTGTGCGCGCACGGGGTGGTCCGGAGCGGTTGCTCAGCTCAGGGCGTTGCGGCGGCCCTCGAAGGCACGGCCCAGCGTGACCTCGTCTGCGTACTCGAGGTCCCCGCCCACAGGCAGGCCGGAGGCCAGCCGGGTCACGGCGATCCCGATCGATTTGAGCATCCGCGCCAGGTAGGTGGCCGTGGCCTCGCCCTCTAGATTGGGGTCGGTCGCGATGATGATTTCCTGGATGGCGCCGTCGTTGAGCCGGGTGAGGAGTTCGCGGATCCTGAGCTGTTCAGGGCCGATCCCGGCGATCGGGTTAATCGCCCCGCCCAGCACATGGTACCTGCCTCGGAAGGAGCGCGTACGCTCGACGGCGAGCACGTCCTTGGACTCCTCGACGACGCAGATGATCGAGGGATCCCGGCGCGGGTCGCGGCAGATGTTGCACTGTTCCTGCTCGGTGACGTTGCCGCAGACGGTGCAGAACTTCACCCGCTCCTTCACCGAGGTGATGGCGTCGACGAGGCGTTTCATGTCCTGCGGGTCGGCCTCGAGGATGTGGAAGGCCAGCCGCTGGGCGGACTTGGGCCCGACTCCGGGAAGGCGTCCGAGCTCGTCGATCAGCTCTTGAACTGCACCTTCGTACACGATGACCTCGTTCGTTCGTTTGGGGTGGGGTGGATTGAGCCGGTTGTGGGCGGGCTAGAACCGCGGGGGCAGCGGGCTTCCGTCCAGGGAGCGCTCTTCAACCAGCTTTCCGCCCAGAATGCGCTCGACGGCGGCGCGGCCGAAGACGCCCGACTCCTCGATCGTTTCGTCGTCCGCGCTGGGAATGTCCTGCACGTAGGGGGCGGCGGCTGAGGCGGCCCGGGCTGGCGCCTTGGCGCGCCCGGCCTCAGCCTCGGGGCTGTTGGACAGCCGCTGGTAAAGACTTTGGCGGCCCGCGGGGCCTGGGGCGGGGGGAGCCGCGGGCGCCGCCGAGGCCGACACTACCGACACGGACACGACCGGCGCCGGGACGGCCGGCTGAGGGGCGGCTGGTGCGGCGGCGCCCGACACATGCGGCGGGATCTGGGCGGCTGCCGGTTCGTAGCGCGGGGGTTCCGGCTCGGGCGCCGGCGCCGGAACTGCAGGCTCCGCCGCCGTCGGGACGTGCGGGCCCACGTTGTTTTCGGCGCCGACGGTCCAGATCCCGGCAGACTGCTCGACGGCACGGGCCCACGGATCGTCCGAGGGCTTCGGGGCCTGCGGCGAGGCAGTCCTGTTCGACGCGGGGGAGGAGGCGGCACTGGTCGGGGCCGCTGCCTTCTTCGCTGCGGGCCTGGCCGGCGCTGCTGGCTCGGCACGGCGGGGCGCCGGGGCCGAGGGGTCCCAGTCCATCGGCGGTTCCTCGTCAAGCGGCGGCGCGTCCTCGTCCCGTGGCGCACCCCAATCGTCATCGGGGTAGGCGTAGGAGCCCGAGAAGTCAGCGGGTTCAGGAGACGGGGCCGGCTCCCCGGCGGATGGGAAAGACGGGGCGGCAACGTGCGGCGCCGGTGGCTGCGTCGCCGCGGCAGCCCGGGGCTGGGCAACCGGCGCTGGCTCTGCCACCGGTACAGGGGAAACCGGCGAGGGACTAGCGCTGGCCGCGACGGGCGCGGATTCCTTGAGACCGGACTCCGCAGGGCTGTCCGTCCATGGCGCGGCCGGTTGGGCGTCCGGGGTCAGGCCCCAGTCAGCATCAACGGACGTCGCCGGGATGTCCCGGCTAGCGGGCGCTTTTGGGTTTGGCTCAGAGCTCGCTGCGCTGTTGGTGCCGCCGGCCACGGCCTGGATCTGGCAATCGATGCCGATCGTCTTGTGGATGGCCTGCCGCAAGTTCTCGGCGTGGTCGGCCCGGCCGAACGCGCCGGCCAGGCCGGAAGTGGTGAACGCAAGCGTCAGGACGTGGTCTTCGAAGTGGCCCACCTGGGCGTTGGGTTCCACCAGCGCCCAGGTGCTGCGCTTGATCTTGGTCAATGTCTGCAGGATTTCGGGCCAGGCGCGGCGGAGAACTTCGACGTCGGCCCCTGCCCCGGAGGCCGGAGCTGCCGCGGGCATGGAGGCGGCGGGGGCCGGCTGGGGCCGCGCCGGATTCGGCTGTGCCGGCTCGGACCGGACAGGTCTGGGCGGCGCGGCCTGCGCCGGCGGGGAGGCCTGGGCCGACGCGGCATGGCTGGAGGGGCCACGGTTTGCGGCGGCCGGCTCGTCCACGGGCCAGTCGCTGGTGCTGATCCGCGGTGCGGTCAGTGGTTCCCGGACGGGTTCGCCGCCGTGCTGGGCGGAGGCGGGAGAAGCGACAGGCGCAGCGGCGGCGGCCGGAGCAGGCGTGGCCGCCGGCGCGGCGGGGGCAGCGGCCGCCGGTATGGCAGGCGCCGGTGAAGCGGAGGCAACAGCAGGCGCCGGTGAAGCGGGGGCAGCAGCGGGGGCAGCTGCGGCGGCGGGAGCGCCGACGTCGTTCCCCGCGTAATTCAGGCGGCGCTCCACCCGGTCGATCCGGGCGGCAATGCCGCGTTCGCTCTGTTCCGAGCTCGGCAGCAGGATGCGGGCGCACAGCAGTTCGAGGTGCAGGCGCGGCGAGGTGGCGCCCGTCATCTCGGTGAGCGCCGTGTTGGTGACGTCCGCCGCGCGGGAAAGCTCGGCGGCGCCGAGATTGTGCGCCTGGTTCTGCATCCGTGCGATCTGGTCCGCGGGCATGCCGCGGAGGATGGACTGGGCGCTTTCGGGCATGGCCTGGACGACGATCAGATCCCGGAAGCGCTCGAGCAGGTCCTCCACGAAGCGGCGGGGATCATGTCCGGTCTGGATGACCCGGTCCACCGCGCGGAACACGGTCGCGGAGTCGGAGGCGGCGACGGCCTCGACCACATCATCCAGCAGCGAGGCGTGCGTGTAGCCGAGGAGGGCGACGGCGAGTTCGTAGTCCAGCCCCGCCGGTCCTGCACCTGCCATGAGTTGATCCAGCACGGACAGCGAGTCGCGCACGGAACCGCCGCCGGCCCGGATGACCAGTGAGAGCACGCCGGGCGCCACGGGGACGTCTTCCTGCTTGCAGAGCAGCTCCAGGTATGCCATGAGGGGCTCCGGCGGGACCAGCCGGAAGGGGTAATGGTGCGTGCGGGACCGGATGGTGCCGATCACCTTGTCCGGTTCCGTGGTGGCGAAGATGAACTTGATGTGCTCCGGCGGCTCTTCCACGATCTTGAGCAGGGCGTTGAAGCCGGCGGACGTGACCATGTGGGCTTCGTCGATGATGAAGATCTTGTAGCGGTCCCGGACCGGGGCATAGGTGGCCCGTTCACGCAGATCCCGGGCGTCGTCGACACCACCGTGGCTGGCGGCGTCGATCTC
>JAODMV010000293.1 GCA_025464875.1 Arthrobacter sp.
CTCCTCGTACCGGCTGGCGGGAGCCAGGATGCGGGTGGAGATATAGCAGGTCTGGCCGGTGTTGCGCATGGTGGAGCGGATCAGGACCTCGGACATGGCGTCCAGGTCGGCGTCGGGCAGCACGATCGCGCTGGATTTTCCGCCCAGTTCCAGGGTGACGGGGCGCAGCAGCTCCCCGCACGCCGCGGCAATCTTTCGGCCCACCGGCGTTGACCCGGTGAAGGCCACCTTGGCGACGCCGGGATGTTTGACCAGCGCATCGCCGAGCCTGCCGGAGCCGGTGACGAGGTTGACGACTCCGGCCGGGACACCGGCGGCTGCCACCGCGTCGATGATCACCCGGATGGACAGTGGCGTGGGCGACGCCGGCTTGATCACCACCGTGCAGCCGGCCAGTAGCGCCGGCGCGAGCTTGATGGCCACGAGGTTGATCGGGAAGTTCCACGGAGCGATCAACGCACACACCCCGACGGGGTCGCGCCGGACCACGGATTCCCCGCCGCCCCGGGGAAAGGCCCGGACGTCCTCGTGTTCGAGGTACCCGGCGAGGGTGGCGAAATAGCGGAAGATGCTGGCGGCGTTGGCGGCTGCACCGGCGGATTCGGCCACCGGTGAGCCGTTCTCGCGGGAGTTGGTGAGGGAGAGTCCCTCGGCGCGAGCCTCCACCTCGTCCGCGATGCGCAGCAGGTAGGCGGCGCGTGCGGAGGGCGCCAGCCGCGGCCATTCACCGGCAAAGGCCCTGCCGGCGGAAGCGACGGCGGCGTCCACATCCTCGATGGTGCCGTCCGGCACGGAGCCCCAGACTTCACCGGTGGCGGGGTCCGTGACCGGGTTGCGGCCGGTGCCGCGGGCCGGCGTCCACGCGCCGTCGACGAAAATGTCCTGCACGTGGGTGTACGGCAGGGACAGCGCCGCGCGGGATGCAAGGGCGGGAGCGGCTGACGGCGCCGGCGTCTCCTCCGCGGCGCCGGCCGGACCGGGGTGGATGGCGTCCCGGGCCGCGGAGGTCATCGGATGACCGCCGTCTTGAGCAGGGCGTTGGACCGGTCCAGGTCCGCGGTGGCCATGTCCAGTGCTGCCTGGGTGATGAGTTCGGGCACGATTTCGATGGCCAGACGGTCGGTGTAGGTGGCGGGATCCATCCCGAACCAGGAGGAGGCGAGGGCGATTCCGGCGTGATCGAAGCGCCACAGCCGGTCGGCGTCGCGCAGCAGGGCGTCCTCGAGGGAGTGCGGGACCAGGCGGGTGTCGTGGCCGTCGATGATGTCGCAGACGCGGTCCACGAACTCCTCGGAGTAGCCGAGCGCGGGGAGAACGCGCCGGGCCACCTCGCAGCCCTGCTTTTCGTGTTCGAACCGGATGGCGGCCTTGCGCCAGTCCCCGGCGAAACCTTCGGAAATGATCCGGGTCTCGTCCACGTGCGCCCAGCCGGTGTCGTGCAGCAGGGTCGCCACCCGCACCAATAGCGCGTCGGCCTCCGGGTAGGCCCGGCACAACCGCTCGGCGAAGGCGAGGGAGATCGGCAGGTGGATGTCGTTGCCGCGCGTGCGGGTCTCGTGCACCACAGCCTGCCAGAGCGAGTCGAGCTCCTCGAGCGCGGCCGGGGTGGCGGCGATCGGGGCCGTGTCCACCGGTCCCGGTGCCGGGACGGGCCGGACCGGGTACGCTGCGGCGAACGCGGCAGCAGCCGGGCTGGCAGGCGGGTTGGCGGTGGCGGGGCCGGCGTCGCTGAAGGCCGTGCGGGCCTCGGCAACCGGGGTCTTGGGGGTGGTCATAATGCTCCTTCGGGTGGGGCCGGCCTGGCGGCTAGCTGTCCGTAGTGATCGTCTTGAGGAGTGTGGCCGCGTCCGCGGCGGCGTCGCCCGGGATGTTCTGGCCCTTGGCTAGGGCGTTCTTGACGGCCATGAAGTCCAGCGGCGCGTTGACGCAGTCCGCGGCAATGATCTGGCCCTGGCGGTAGTAGAGGACGCTGAATTTGCCGCGTTCCTCGTCCCGGCGGATCACGGTCTGGTCATAGCCGTTGCACAGCCCGGCGATCTGAAGTCTGAGGTCTGCCTGGTTGGACCAGAACCACGGGATGCCCGCGTACTCCTCGCGGCGTCCGGTCAGTGAGTAGGCAGCCACCTTGGCGTGCTCGATCGCGTTGTTGACGCTTTCCAGCCGGACCCGCTCCCCCGGCGCCGAGCCGGGCACGGGGTTGGGCATATTGGCGCAGTCCCCGATCGCCACCGTGGTGCCGTCCGAAGCCAGCGCGAAGCGGTCCACCACGATTCCGTTATCCACCGCCAGGCCGAGCTGCTCGGCCAGTTCGGTGTTGGGAATGACGCCGATGCCGACCAGCACGATCTGCGCGGGCAGGACAGTGCCGTCCTGGAGTTCGACGCCGGCCACGGACTGGCCGCCGTCGTCCGCCGTGAAGCGGCGCGCGCTCGTGCCAAGCCGAACGTCCAGGCCCCGGGTGCGGTGTGCCTGCAGGAAGTAGTCGGCAGTTTCCTCGCCGACGGCGCGGCCCACGAGCCGCGCGCCGAACTCCAGCACGGTGACGTTCTTGCCCATCTTCTGCAGGCTGGACGCGGCCTCAAGGCCGATGAAACCGCCGCCGATCACGACGACATCCCGTGCGTCCCCTACCCGTGCCTTGAGCGCCAGGGCGTCGTCGGCGTTGCGCAGGTACAGGACACCGTCCAGGTCCGCACCCTCGACATCGAGCTTGCGGGCGCGCGCGCCCACGGTCAGGGCGAGGCGCTGGAACGGAAACTGCGCCCCCGAGGAAGCGTGGGCCACGCCGGAGCCGTCGGCTTCCTTCTCGATCCGGACGATGCACTCCCCCTTGACCAGCTCCACATTGTGTTCCGCCCAGTACTCGTTGGTGCGGAAGATCAGGGATTCGCTTTCCACCGTGCCCTGCAGAAACTCCTTGGACAGGGCCGGGCGCTGGTACGGCCGGTGGTCCTCGTCGCCGAGGAGGGTGATGTGCTCATCGAAACCCAGCGCCCGCAGGGACACGGCGAGCTGGACGCCGGACTGGCTGGCGCCGACGATGAGCAGGCCCGTGCGGGTGTCGGGCGCCGCTGCCGGGCCGGGCGCAGCAGCGGTGTCGGGCAGCTCGGCCTCCACGTTGATGCTCATGGCTACACCTGGGTTTCCGGCGTGGTGACGAACAGTTCGGTCTCATCCGTCAGCCGGAGCTGGCAGGACAGTCGCGAGTTGTCCTCGCGGTCCACGGCGGTGCCGTAGAGCATCTCGTCCTCCATGTCCTCCATCGGCGGGAGCTGCGAGGCGCAGTCGTCACGGACAAACACGTGGCAGGTGGCGCAGGACAGCGAACCGCCACATTCGGCAACGATGCCGGGGACACCGTTGCGGACAGCGGTTTCCATGACGGAGTCGCCGGCGTTGCCTTGAACTTCGCGGACAGCGCCTTCGGCGTCGGTGAAATGAACCGTTGGCATTGGTTCTCCTTGGGGTAGAAATTGGGGAGGTAGATATCGGATGGAAAGTCGTCGTGGAACGTGGCGGTCAACGAGCGGGTGGCCGCTCAGACGAACTGGCGTCCGCCGTCGACCACCATGGTCTGGCCGGTGTAATAGGAACTGTCCGGCCCGGCCAGGAAGAGTGCCGCCCCCACGATGTCTTCCGGCTGGCTGGCCCGCTTGATCGCTCCGCGGTCCACGCCGTAGCTCTCGGCGTTCTCCATCAGCCCGTAGCTGGCCTCGGTGAGCGTGAAGCCGGGGGCGATCGCGTTGACCGTGATCCCCCGCCGACCCAGTTCCTTGGCCATCACGCGGGTCAGGGCGACCACGCCGCCCTTGGAGGCCACGTAGTGCAGCCACTGTTCGGAGCCGCTGAAGATCGTGGCGCTGGAGAGGTTGATGACGCGCCCGCCCTCGGGCAGGTAGGGGCTCGCGGCGCGGGTCATCAGCCAGGGGCCTTTAAGGTTCACGTTCATCACCAGGTCCCATTCGGCCGGATCAATGTCCTCGAAGGGGGTGCGGGTCACCGTGGCGTACACC
>JAODMV010000338.1 GCA_025464875.1 Arthrobacter sp.
TGATCGGTACCATCGAGATCCTGGCCGGCCGGGAACCGATCCCCAGCCTGCTCACGACCCCCGAATCCACCGATGTCCACGGCCTGCGTGCGCTGATGCGTGAACGCGGACTGGACGCGGCCTCCAGGGAGGTTTCCTCGCACGCCGTGTCCTTCCACCGCGTGGACGCGGTGGTCTTCGACGTCGCAGGCTGCACCAACCTGACCCAGGACCACCTGGACCTGCACGGGACTATGGAGGAGTACTTCCGGACCAAGGCCGAGCTGTTCACCCCGCAGCGTGCCCGCGCCGCCGTCGTCACGGTGGACGACGCGTGGGGCCGGAAGCTGGCTGCCGGCTCGGAAGTCCCGGTGACGACCCTCGCCACAGCTCTCCGGGCAGACCAGTCCGCGAGCGGCGCCCCCGGCGGTACCGCCGGCGCTTCCGGCGCGGACTGGACCGTCGTCGACCCGGTTCCGCGGGGACTGGGCACGGAATTCGTGCTCCGGCACCGTGAGGGTGCCGAACTGCGCGTCCACACCGGCCTCCCCGGGAGCTTCAACGTCGCCAACGCCGCCCTCGCCACCGTCATGGTGCTCGCCAGCGGGCACGATCCCGCCGTGGTGCAGTCCGCCCTCGACGCCGGCGACCCCTTCACGGTTGCCGTCCCCGGCCGCATGCAGCTCCTCTCCACGGCCCCCGCCGCGGTGGTCGATTTCGCGCACAACCCGGATGCCCTGGCCCGCGCCCTCGGGGCCGTCCGCTCGCCGCAGCCCGGCTCCAAGGTGATCGTCGTGTTCGGCGCCACCGGGCAGCGGGACCAGGGCAAACGGCCCGCCATGGGTGCCATCGCCGCACGCCTGGCCGACACCGTGATCGTCAGCGATGACGACCCGCACGACGAGGACGCCGCGGCCATCCGCACGGACGTGCTGGCGGGGGCCCTCGAAGCGAAGGAACGTGAAGGCCTGGACTGCGCCGTGCTGGAGGTCTTCCCGCGGGATGCCGCCATCCGGAAGGCCGTGGAACTCGCAGCGCCGGAGGACACCATCCTCGTGGCCGGTCGCGGCCACGAGGTCTGGCAGGAGGTCAAGGGCGTCAACCTCGCCCTGGACGACAGGGTGGAGCTCCGGAACGCCTTGACAGTACGGGGATTCACCGTTCTCGAAGACCAGCGGATAGAGTCCTAAACCGAGATGATTGCATTTACAGCGGCGGAAATCGCCGAGATAACCAACGGCCGGCTGGCCGCCGAACCGGGTATTACCCCCGGCTCTGTGGTCACCGACTCCCGTGAAGCCACCGCGGGTTCCCTCTATGTGGCCAAGCCGGGGGAGACCGCCGACGGCCACGACTTCGTCGGCGCCGCCTTTGACCAGGGCGCGGTGCTGGCCCTCGTGGAGCGGAACGTGGCCGACGACGGCGGGCGGAACTACCCCGCCGTCGTGGTCCAGGACTCGGTCCTTGCCATGGGTGCCCTTGCGGCCGAATCGATCCGCCGGATCCGGGCGCGCCGGAAAGCCGAAGGCGCTCCGCTGACCGTCATCGGCATTACGGGTTCGGCCGGGAAGACCACCACCAAGGACCTGCTTGCCGGGATCCTGGCAGCGGACGGAAACACCGTGGCGCCCCAGGGCTCCTACAACGGCGAGATCGGTGTCCCGCTCACCGTCTTCAAGGCCGGCTACGACACCCGGTATCTCGTGATCGAGATGGGCGCCACCGGCGTCGGCCACATCCGCTACCTCGCGGACATGGTCCGCCCCGACATCGGCGTCGTGCTCGGCGTCGGATCGGCCCACGCCGGCGAATTCGGCGGAGTCGAGAACATCGCGCTTGCCAAGGGTGAGCTCGTCGAGGCCCTTCAGGCCGACGGCACCGCGGTGCTGAACCTGGACGATCCCCGCGTCGCGGCGATGACTGCCCGGACAGAAGCCCGCGTGCTGGGGTACACCTCCCAGCCCGGCGGCCAGACGGCCGTGCTCCGGGCAGAGAGCGTTGAAATGAACGCCGAGGGCAACCCCGAATTCAAGCTTTTCCTGCCGGCGGAATCCGACGGGCACCGCGTTGCCAGCCGCCTGATCGGCGCCCACCATGTCGCCAACCTGCTGGCAGCGGCAGGAGCGGCGTACGCCGCCGGCATCCCCGGCGCCCAGATCGCCGCCTCCCTCAGCGCCCAGACGGCCGCCAGTCGCTGGCGGATGGAACGCACCGAACGCGCCGACGGCGTCACCGTCATCAACGACGCCTACAACGCGAACCCGGAATCCATGCGGGCCGCGCTGCGGACGCTGGCCGAGCTGGGCCGGGGACGCCGCACCTGGGCGGTCCTGGGCGCCATGCTGGAGCTGGGCCCGGATTCCATCCGCGAGCACACCGCCGTAGGAACCCAGGTGGTCCGGCTCAACATTTCCCGCCTGGTCGTCGTCGGCCGGGAGGCACGCTCCCTCTATGTCTCCGCCATCCAGGAGGGATCCTGGGGCGATGAATGCGTCTTCGCCGAGACGGCGGACGAGGCCTACGAGCTGCTGCAGGCCGAACTCCGGCCGGGTGACCTGGTCCTGTTCAAATCCTCCAACAGCATCGGACTGCGCCACTTGGGGGACCGCATAGCATTACGTCGACAAGCCGAAGGTACCGCCGCTGAAGGGAGTGCGCTGCTGTGATTGCACTGCTGATTGGCGCTGGCCTGGCCTTGCTCTTTGCCCTCGTCGGGACCCCGCTGTTCATCCGGTTCCTGGTCCGGAAGGGCTACGGACAGTTCATCCGGGATGACGGCCCCACCTCGCACCACACCAAGCGCGGCACACCCACGATGGGCGGCACCGTGGTGGTGCTGGCGGTTCTTGCCAGCTACGGGCTGACGCACCTGATCATGTGGATGATGAACCCGCGTTCCCCGGGCCCGTCCGTGTCCGGGCTGCTGCTGTTGTTCCTCATGGTCGGCATGGGACTCGTCGGATTCCTGGACGACTTCATCAAGATCTCCAAGCAGCGCAGCCTCGGCCTGAACGCCAAGGCCAAGCTGATCCTGCAGGCCGCCGTCGGCATCATTTTCGCGCTACTGGCCCTGAACTTCCCCGACGAGAACGGTCTGACGCCCGCGTCCACACAGATCTCCCTGGTCCGCGACATTCCGTGGCTGAACCTGGCCTTCGGCGGGACCGTGATCGGTGCGATCTTGTTCGTCCTCTGGTCAAACCTGATCATCACCGCGGCCACCAACGGCGTGAACCT
>JAODMV010000339.1 GCA_025464875.1 Arthrobacter sp.
GAAGCCGACACCCTCGCCGTCCTCCCGGACAGCAGCTACGCCGGCATCTACCAGGTGGTCATCGACGACTGCCGCGCTCACGGCGCCTTCGACCCCACCACCATGGGCACCGTGCCGAACGTCGGCCTCATGGCCCAGGCCGCCGAGGAATACGGCAGCCACGACAAGACCTTCGAGATCCAGTCCGCCGGAACCGTCCAGGTTGTCGACGAGTCGGGGACCGTGCTGATCGAGCACCAGGTCGCCCCCGGCGACATCTGGCGCGCCTGCCAGACCAAGGACGTGCCGATCCGTGACTGGGTCAAGCTCGCCGTCACGCGCGCCCGCGCGTCCTCCACGCCGGCTGTCTTCTGGCTGGACAAGACCCGTGCCCACGACGCCCAGATGATCGCCAAGGTCGAGGAGTACCTCAAGGACCACGACACCGAGGGCCTGCAGATCGAGATCATGTCCCCGGTCGAGGCCACGGCCTTCACCCTGGAACGCCTCCGGAAGGGCGAGGACACCATCTCCGTCACCGGAAACGTGCTGCGCGACTACCTCACGGACCTGTTCCCGATCCTGGAACTCGGCACGAGCGCCAAGATGCTCTCCATCGTTCCGCTGATCAACGGTGGCGGACTCTTCGAGACCGGTGCCGGCGGCTCCGCCCCGAAGCACGTCCAGCAGCTGCTCAAGGAAAACCACCTGCGGTGGGACAGCCTGGGCGAGTTCCTTGCACTGGCCGTGAGCTTCGAGCACCTCGCGAACACCACCGGCAACGCCCGTGCCCAGATCCTGGCCGACACCCTGGACCGCGCCACCGGCACGTTCCTGCTCGAGAACAAGTCCCCGCGCCGCAAGGTCGGGGAGCTCGACAACCGGGGAAGCCACTTCTACCTCGCGAAGTTCTGGGCCCAGGAGCTGGCCCGCCAGACCGATGACGCCGAGCTGGCCGCGGCTTTTGCCGCCGTCTCCGCCGCCCTGACCTCCAACGAAGACGCCATCACCGGCCAGCTTCTGGCCGTGCAGGGTTCCCCGGTCGACATTGGGGGCTACTACCACCCCGACGCGGCGAAGGCTTCCGCCGTCATGCGTCCCTCGGCGAAGTTCAGCGAAGTGCTGTCCATGCTCAGCTAGAGCCGTGATGAGCCGCTTGTAGTGCCAGAACGGCGCACCGGGAGTATCCGGTGCGCCGTTCTTATTATGCGTTCTCAGCCCGTGGGCCGGGGGCTTAAGGCCTCAGTCGTCGTCCTTGTCCTTGTCCTTACGTTTCTCGCGGTTGCCGTCCGTCGACGGAGCCACCACTGCCGGCGCCGGGACTAGGGCCGCTTCCGCAGCGGCCCGGGCGGCGGCCTCGGCGGCGGCTTGGGCAGCCGCCTCCTTTTCTGCCGCGACCCTGGCCGCCTCCTTTTCTGCCGCGACCCTGGCCGCCTCTTTTTCTGCCGCTACCCTGGCCGCCTCCGCGGCGGCGGCCTGCTTGGCAGTGAGATCGGCACGGACGGCCTCAATGGACGTCCTGATGCTCTGATGGCGTTTGAACGACACCTCCCCGCGGGCGGCGGCCTCATCCAGCTTGCCCACGAGCTCGTCGAGCAGTTTCAGCGCACCCGCCGAGTCATCGGCAGCCGCGGCCTCGGTGACCGCGAGAACCTGGGACTGGAGCTGCGTGGCGGCGTCGCGGTGCAGGTCGGGAGCCGATGCCGCGCATCCGGCGAGGGCGCCTGCGAGCAAGCCTGCGGTGAGGAGGCATCCCACGAGCACGGATGCCGGACGCCGGCGGCGCGCGCCACGCTGACGGGTGATTCTCGCACTCATGGCTCGACGCTTTTCTGCAGTTGCACTAGGTGTTCACCGAGGCTGCCTGTGACAGCGGGGTAGGGGACGACGGCGGGAGCCTCCGGAGAGGCGGCGGCGACCGCGGAAAAAACCGCGATGGGGGCCGCGAAGGCCAGAACTATCGCAATCCTGGCGCGCAGGCCGGCCTTCCGGAAGCGGGCCAGCTGCCGGGACGCAAAGCGGTCCCGGCGGGACCGTGGTGCCGTCCGCTCGCGGGGCTGCGGGGTGTGAAGGGGGCGCGTTCCGGGGCCGGTGCTCGGAAACCGCGGCGGCCGTGACGGCGGGGCGGGCAGGACCCGGGTACGTTCTTCGGCAAGAACGCCCGGAAGCGAGGCCGGCGAGACCAGGGCCTGGCGCAGGGCGGCTTCCAGATCCCCGGCGGCCGGGCGGTCCAGCGGGTCCATGGCGGTCATGGCCCGGATAAGTTGCGCCCATTCGGACGGTACGCTGTCCGGAATAGCGGGCGAGCGATGCAGCCGGGCAACAGCGGACTCAACGGCGCTGCCGGGGTACTCCATCTCGCCCTTGATGCCCTCGAGCAGTACGAGCCCAAGGGAATAGACGTCACTTGCCGGGCCGATGTCCGCGCCCCGGGCTTGTTCCGGACTTAGGTAGGCCGCGGTTCCCACCATGGTGCCGGTGGCGGTGAGCCGGGTCCCGTCGATGATCCTGGCGATACCAAAGTCCGTGAGTTTTGGCCGCAGGGGCTCCCCGGGCCTGACCTGCACCAGCAAGATGTTTGCCGGCTTGATGTCGCGGTGGACGATGCCCAGCGAATGCACGTAGGCCAGGGCGTCAGCAACGCCCGCCCCGATGACGGCCAGCTCGTGCAGGGGCACCGGGCTGTGCCGGATTCGGGTCCGGAGGTCCTGGCCGTCGACCAGTTCCATGGTGAGGAAGGGCCGCGGTTCCTCGGGGATCCGGGTGTCCGTCCCGGCGTCGAAAAGGGTAACGAGACTTGGATGGTTCAGGGTGGCCAAGAGCTCAATCTCGGCCTGCTGGCGCCTCAGCTCGTCGGCATCGGCGGACTGCGGCGCGAACAGCTTGAGCGCTACGTCCCGGCCAAGATTCAGGTCCGTGGCGGTGTAGACCGAAGCCATACCGCCCCGGCCGATCAATTCCCCCAGTCGATATCGGCCGCCCAAGAGCTCGGCCCCGATGCTATTGGGCGAACTGTCCACGCTGTCCCGTCCCTTCCCGGTGCGCCACGGCGGCGCTACTAAGAATAATACGGGGGACGGCTGCCGCTGCCGTCACATGTGGCCGGCGCCGGACTGCCAAGCAGCCGGCAGGTCCCGCGCCGGAGCAAATGAATGCCGTTGGATCCCCCAGCGGACCCAACGACTTTGCTCCGGCGGTCAGGGACCTGGACGGGAGCGGCGCTGCGCTACGGCGGTTGTTTCTTGCGGTCCGATGAAGGATGCGGCTGCTTTGGGCGCACCGGGGCTGAACCCCGTCTGGGCGGCTGTGAGGACGACAGTGATGGCACGGAACTGATCTGCCCGGCGGTAACGGGGGAGC
Organism: Arthrobacter sp.; assembly: GCA_025464875.1. Taxonomy (GTDB): domain Bacteria; phylum Actinomycetota; class Actinomycetes; order Actinomycetales; family Micrococcaceae; genus Arthrobacter. Next base: position 3,340 of record JAODMV010000339.1, read on the forward strand.
CGGAAAACCGGCAGCGGACGGTGATGTCCATGGGGGAAGTCTCCTGAATGACTGGTGACGGGCGCGCAAGGCAACCCGATGGGCCGTGCTCTGTGGAGGCAGAGACGGCTAACTAGTCAGGAGAGGAACCGGGGTCAGCGGAAACAGCTGAACACTCGTGCTGGAGCGGGCCGTGGATCGGGCCGTCGCCCGTCGTAGGCAGGCAGAAGTACAGGCTGGGAATCCAGGCAGCCGTCCCCGCGGGGTTAGTGGGGGACTGTCCGTTGCCGGAGCCTGAACCGGGAGAGCCGAGCAGCGCATTCGGAGCAGGCAGACCCGTGCCTTCGTTCCAGGGGCTCGGTCCAACAGGGCCGCTGGGCGTCTGGGTGCCGCCGCCAGGGGCAGAGGGCGCCGCCGGATCGGCGGCACCGGAACCAAGAATGCCCGCTGTGAAGGGCGTATCAAATGTCAGGATCGCAGCAGAACCTGGCGGCCGGAAAGATACGCCGGCACGGTAGACCGGCCGTGAATTTTCCCCAGCGGCCTGCGCCAACTGTTGCCGGGCCGCTTCATCGACGACGCCGGCAGCCGTTGGGGAGCCGTGAGCCTCCGGTGCGGCGAGCGCTGAACCTGCCGGTTCCGCGATCGAGCCCGGACCGGGAGGATCAGGCTGCGAAACCGTGGCCTCCGGCAGCGGATTCACGGGAGTCAAAACAGGCAAGGCACCACCGGGGTCCGGGACCGGGGGACTGTCTGCGGCGGGTGGCGTGGGGTCCGGAACCGGCGCGGCAGGGTCCGGGACCGGGGCGGTGTCTGCGGCGGGTGGCGGCGGGGCCGTGACCGCGTCGGCGGGGGGCGCGTGGTCCGCGAGAGGCGCCGGTTTCGGAACGGCCGGGACCGGGGCCGGTACCGAACGGGCCGGATCAGCGGCGGGCGGCATCGGGTCCGGGACGGCATCAGCAGCCCATGCCGTCTCCGCGGGCTTGAGGTCCGCGGGCTCGAGGTCTGCGGGTACAAGGTCGTCGGGCACGGGGCCGGGGTTTGTCGGTGCCGGGGGAGCCGCAAGGTCGTCGGCCGGGCCCGGGCTGCTCGTAGCGACAACATCGCCCGTGCCGTCCGGTGGAGCCGAACAGGGGGTGTCGTCGGCGGTGGCCGTTGCCGCGGAGAGCGCCAGCCACGCCGCTCCGGCCATGCCGGCCACCGCCAGGCGGCGGAGGGGGTTCCCGAGGCGAGGAGCGCGCGTCCGGAGGAGCTCTGGGTCCATGCGCTCACCCCGTTCCCCGGTTCGACGAATGCCTACAGGGTAAGGCCGCTCGCAGCGGAGAGTCCAGAGTGCACCGAAAATCGGCGGATTGAGACCCGGAAGCCGTTGTGGAGGCCTTCAGCGGGCGTCGTTGGGATACCTCACACCCAACTGCGCGCGGACGCCGTCGAACAGCCGCATGGTGTTAAGGGAATCCTCCAGCGGCATCACCGGGCTCTCGGTGAGCCCCTGCTGGATGCAGCGCGTCACCTCCCGGAGCTCATAGCTGTAGCCCCTGCCGACCACGGTGAAGTGCTCGCGGCGCGGTTCGTCGAAGCCCTTCCTCACCAGGATTTCCTTGGGGTTGTTGATCGAGCCGGTGGTCTGGAGGAAGCCCCGGTTTCCGGCCACCGTCGCCGTGCGGGGGCCATGCGCCAGCAGCGAGGAGGTCAGTTGCGCCTGCGCGCCATGGTGGTATCCGAGGGTCAGCGCATTCTGGGCGTCCACGCCGTCGTCGTTGAGCCAGCCGGTGGCAGTGACCGTCTGCGGGAAACCCAGTGTGCCCAGCGCCCACAGCAAGGGGTAGATGGTGATGTCCAGCAGCGCGCCGCCGCCGTCCCGCGGTGCCCAGAGCCTGGACGTGGGGGAGTACGGGGCCGGGAAGCCCAGGTCGGCCCCAACCCATTTGACCTCGCCGATCTCGCCGGAGGCGGCGATCTCGAATGCGCGCTGCATGCCGGGCAGGAACCGGCTCCACATGGCTTCCATCAGGAACAGACCCCTGTCCCGGGCCAGGTCGACGAGCTCGGAGGCCTCCCGGGCATTGATCGTGAGGGCCTTCTCGCACAGCACATGCTTGCCGGCCAGGAGAGCTGCCAGGGCAACTGCGTGATGCTGGGCGTGCGGGGTGGCCACGTAGACGACGTCGACGGCA
>JAODMV010000351.1 GCA_025464875.1 Arthrobacter sp.
CCGAGTTGACCAACCGGATCAAGCAGCAGCAACGCAACTCCTGAACCCGCTTCCGGGGGTCCTCCCTACCTTATTAACAGGCACTTGTGGACAACCCTGTGGATAGTTAAGGGGACAACCGCGGTTAATGGGCTTAAAACCCTTAAGGCATCTGTGGATCGGCCAAACGGCCAAAAATGTTATCCCCATCCACAGCCTGTTTAAAACCCGCTCCGCCCACAACCCATGAACAGGCTTAAACCGCGGAATCCCGCCGCGGCAGCGAGTTATCCACAGTTTCCACAGCAGTTATTAACACTACTAATCCCAAGAAAATGAAATTCCCTCAAACAACAGTTTCGTGTCCGACCGCCCCACACCGCCCAGGCCCGTTCCGGACCGGCGGCGGGAACCGGGTCCGAGCACCCCGGCGCCAAGCCGGGGATGGGAGAAACACACACCTTGGGGCTAAGCTGTCTGCAGTGCGTCCCTCCGGACACCGATTTGTGGTTCCCGCCTTGCCAATGGCTCTCAGGACGGCATCCACTTCCCTTTTTCGGCGGGATCCGGCACCTGCCGAAATCCGGCAGAGTTTCGACGAGTTAGAGACAGCAGCAATGAAAGGCGGCACCCTTCCGTGAAGTTCAGAGTCGAACGGGACGTCCTGGCAGAAGCCGTAACATGGACCGCCCGGTCGTTGTCTCCGCGGCCGCCAGTACCCGTACTTTCCGGCCTGCTGCTCAAGGCCGAGGCCGGTACCGTCAGCCTCTCAAGCTTCGACTACGAGACCTCGGCGAGGCTCGAAATCCCTGCTGACATCGCAGCCGAAGGCACCATTCTGGTTTCGGGCCGTCTGCTCGCGGACATCTGCCGCAGCCTGCCGTCGGCCCCTGTGGACGTCGAGACGGACGGGAACAAAGTCACTCTCACCTGCCGCCGAAGCAGCTTCCACCTGGCCACGATGCCGGAAGCCGAATACCCGCCCCTGCCTGCCCTGCCCCCGATCAGCGGCACCGTGCCGGGCGATTCCTTCGCCCAGGCCGTATCCCAGGTGATCATCGCGGCCAGCAAGGACGACACCCTGCCCATCCTCACGGGCGTCCGGATGGAGATCGAAGACGATCTCATCACCCTGCTCGCGACAGACCGCTACCGTCTGGCCATGCGCGAAGTTACCTGGAAGCCCGTCACCCCGGGGATTTCCACGAGCGCCTTGGTCAAGGCCAAGACCCTGAACGAAGTGGCAAAGACGCTCGGCAGCAGCGGCGACATCAACCTGGCCCTCGCCGATGACGACAGCCGCCTCATCGGTTTTGAGAGCGGCGGCCGCACCACCACTTCGCTCCTGGTCGATGGCGACTACCCCAAGATCCGCTCGCTCTTCCCGGACTCCACCCCGATCCACGCCACGGTCCAGACCCAGGAACTGGTCGAAGCTGTGCGGCGTGTGTCCCTCGTGGCCGAACGAAACACCCCCGTCCGGCTCGCCTTCACCCAGGGTCAGCTGCACCTGGACGCCGGAACCGGCGAGGACGCCCAGGCCTCGGAAGAGCTCGAGGCGCAACTGAGTGGTGATGACATCACGGTCGCCTTCAACCCGCACTACCTTGTCGAGGGCCTGAGCGTCATCGAAACCAAATTCGTCCGCTTCTCCTTCACGACGGCACCCAAGCCGGCCATGATCACGGCCCAGCATGACGCCGAGGGTGAGGACCAGGGCGACTACCGCTATCTGGTCATGCCGGTCCGGCTGCCTAACTAAGGCGCAATAGCTGTCGTTGTGATCCGTCAGAAACGACAGCGACTGCGTGTCTGTTGCGTGCCGGCTGCCGCCCTCGGTCCCACCCCCATCCGCCAGCGCAGAAAAGAGTTCCTACCGTGCACATCGGATTGATCGGCCTCGGAAAAATGGGGTTCAACATGCGCGAACGGATGCGCAGGGGTGGAATCGAGGTGACGGGATTCGACCGCAACCCGGACGTTAGCGACGTGGCCAGCGTGGATGAACTCATCATGGCTGTCCCGGCGCCGCGCCTCGTCTGGGTGATGGTTCCGTCCGGGGACATTACCGACGCCGTGATCACCGAACTCGGCAGCAAGCTCGACGCCGGAGACCTCGTGATCGACGGCGGCAACTCCCGGTACACCGAAGACCAGGCACACAGCGCCGCGCTGGCTGACAAGGGAATCCGCTTCGCCGACTGCGGCGTGTCCGGCGGTGTCTGGGGCCTCGAAAACGGCTACGGGCTGATGGCCGGCGGCGATCCCGCCGACATCGCCCGTGCCCTGCCCGTCTTCGACGCGCTCCGCCCGGAAGGCGACCGCGCCGACAGCTTCGTCCACGTCGGTGAAGTCGGCGCCGGACACTACGCCAAGATGATCCACAACGGAATCGAGTACGGACTGATGCAGTCCTACGCCGAGGGCTACGACCTCCTGGCGGCGAAGGACATCATCAATGACGTTCCCGGGACCTTCCGGGCTTGGCAGAAGGGCACGGTTGTGCGCTCCTGGCTGCTGGACCTCCTGGTCAAGGCGCTGGACGAAGATCCCGGGCTGGAATCCATTGACGACTACGTCGAGGATTCCGGTGAGGGCCGGTGGACGGTCGAGGAAGCCATCGCCAACGCCGTGCCCGCACCGGCCATTACGGCCGCCGTTTTCGCCCGCTTCGCCTCCCGCGAGGACAGCTCGCAGGCCATGAAGATGGTTTCCGCGCTGCGTCAGCAGTTCGGCGGGCATGCTACCCGCCCGGCCAAATAGACCTGCCCTGAAATATTGAATCTCGCGTGTACCTAGAAAAACTTTCGCTCAGCGATTTCCGCAGTTACGCCCACGTCGATCTGACCCTGGAGCCCGGAGTCACCGTCTTGGTCGGGTCCAATGGCATCGGCAAGACCAACTTGATGGAAGCGATCGGCTACCTGGCGACGCTCAGCTCCCACCGGGTCAGTTCAGATGCTCCGCTGTTGCGGTTCGGCACGGAAAGGGCGCTGATCCGGGCCAAACTGGTCCGCGGAGAGCAGCCCACGGTGCTCGAGCTTGAAATCAACAGCAGCCGGGCCAACCGCGCACGCATCAACCGCAGCAATCCGGTCCGGGCCCGTGACATCCTCGGCATCTGCCAGACGGTGCTCTTTGCGCCGGAAGACCTGGCACTGGTCAAGGGTGATCCGTCCAACCGCCGGCGTTTCCTCGATGAGCTCCTCGTCAGCCTCATTCCCCGGCACGCCGCCACGCGCAGCGACTATGACCGGGTCTTGAAACAGCGCAATGCCCTGCTGAAATCGGCCCGGGCCGGGAAATTCACCGCTGGCCACGAGGCCACCCTGGATGTCTGGGACCAGCACATGGCCCGGGCCGGTGCCGAACTGCTGCACGCACGGCTGGAGCTGGTGGAACGGCTTCGACCGCACCTTGGAAGCGCGTATGCGCAGCTCACTGACGGGTCCAAGGAGGCCGGCGCGATCTACCGTTCCACGCTGCAGGACGCCGTGGACGACGACGGCGCCGCCTCGACCGGGGCGTTAGGGCCGGCCGGCGCGGCACCAACTGCACCGGCGGAGGATCTCCGCCTGCTCTCCGTCGAAGAACTGACGGACCGCTACGTCCGGGCGTTCGCCGCGTCCCGTCGCAAGGAACTGGAACGGGGCATCTCCCTGGTGGGGCCGCACCGCGATGAGCTCGAACTGGTCCTGGGGATGGCGCCCGCGAAGGGCTATGCCTCGCACGGGGAAACGTGGTCCATGTGCCTGTCTCTCCGGCTGGCCTCGTACTACGTCATGCTGGACGATGCCCGTACCGGCGGCTCCGCTCCGATCCTGATCCTGGATGATGTCTTTGCGGAGTTGGACGTCCAGCGGCGGCGTAAACTGGCGGCAATAGTATCCGGCGCCGAGCACGTGTTGGTGACCGCCGCCGTCGAGGACGATATCCCGGCGGAACTGGCCGGACGGCGGGTGAAGGTCATCCCGGGAGGAATCGATGAGCGGGAATATCGATGAACAAGGATACTGACGGCGGCCTGCAGCCGGGCCGCGACCCCGACGACATCGATGCTGCCCAGGCGGCGCTGAACCGGATGCGCGACGCCGCCGCGGCGCGCGGAGAAATCCGACGGAAGGCCCCGCCCCGGCCCGGGGCGGCGCAAAAACCCGGACGCAGCTCCGCCGGCCCCCGCGGGTTCGGGCAGTTCCACGGCACGGGCCGGGACCCGCTGGGGCTCGGGAAGGTTGTCGGACGCCTGGTGGCGGAACGCGGCTGGAGCTCACCGGTCGCCGTCGGTTCCGTGATGGCACAGTGGGGAACCCTGGTGGGACCGGAGATCTCGGCGCATTGCACGCCGGAGAGCTTCACCGACACCACCCTCCACGTGCGCTGTGATTCCACGGCCTGGGCCACACAGCTGCGCCTGCTCAGCACCAGCCTGCTGGAAAAGTTCCGCACCGAACTGGGCGACGGCGTCGTCACCAGCATCCAGGTGCTCGGACCCGCGGCACCGAGCTGGCGCAAGGGCCTGCGCACGGTCAACGGCCGCGGCCCCCGGGACACCTACGGATAGTGCACCGGCACCCGGACGCCGCAAAATGTGAAGCACTCCTTGGAAGGCTCTTGAAAAATCCCCAAGCGGCATGTAGGGCGCTCCGACGCCCCTAAGGCGTATAGGAACCCTAGGGCGGGACCCCTGAAGCGCTGCAGGGGGAGCCAATGGCCTCCCAGCGGCACTTTCCCGCCCGCTCGGCGCCGCCGAAATGCGGGATTACGCTCCCTGACACGGTAGAATCGTGGTAGATAACTGGGCGCCGGTGAAACGTTGACTGAGTCCGTTTCCGACGCCATACCAGCGTGCGGCGAACGGCCTCAGATGAGCGGAGCCGCCGGTGCGCTCAGCGACGTGCCGCTTGGCAGAAGCCCTTCCTTGGAAGGGGCAACCGCCGGTCTTTAACGAAAATAGAGGAGTCGAAAGCGCCTGTGCCTAACGACAATGCAGACATCCCGGCAGCGGAAGCAGTAGAGGAGGAAGCCGTGTCGGCTGCGGCGACGTCGGAGCCCGTGGAGCCGCATGGCTACGGTGCCAGCGACATCACGGTGCTGGAGGGTCTGGAGGCAGTCCGGAAACGTCCGGGCATGTATATCGGATCCACCGGACCGCGCGGCCTGCACCACCTGGTCTACGAAGTAGTGGATAACTCGGTCGACGAGGCCCTGGCCGGCTATGCCACCCACATCGAAATCGTGCTCCAGGCGGACGGCGGGGTCAAGGTGGTCGACAACGGCCGCGGCATCCCCGTCGACATGCACCCGACCGAGCACAAGCCCACGGTGGAAGTGGTCATGACCATCCTGCACGCGGGCGGCAAATTCGGCGGCGGCGGCTACTCCGTTTCGGGAGGCCTCCACGGCGTCGGCATCTCCGTGGTCAACGCGCTCTCCCGCCGGGTCGACACCGAGGTCC
>JAODMV010000159.1 GCA_025464875.1 Arthrobacter sp.
GTCACCGGCATCGGCATCGAGGACGCGCGCCGACACCGTGAGCGGCGCCAGCGCCCGTCCATGGCCGATGTGAAGCTGAATGCGCTCCAGCGCGCCCCGCCTGCAAAGACGCGCGAATCGTTCGTCATCGCCGGTCGGCGCGTCCATAGGTGTCTCGATTCCTGGTCGCCACTGCCTCAACGGTAGACAACGGGGGCCGATGCCGTGAATAGGCCGATTACCCGACGGCACAGACCGGCATTCATACTGGGCCTTCCAGATGTCGAAAGCGGCGACCGGACCTGCCGGACCCGAGCGCCCGAGTCAGCAATTTCCCGTTCCCTCAAATACCGCGTCGTTCCTATGGTGGAAGCATCGACTGTCAGCGGCGATGAATAGATGTGACTGGGCGGATGTGACCATCATGGTTAGCAAAGCACCACGGGAAGGCATCAACGAGGCCGAACTCAAGGTGGGCAAGCCGAAAACCAGCTCGGTAGGTCTGCCCGCTGTAGTCCATGCGCTGAAGTCCATGCGCTGAAGATCGCCCAGGAGCAGATGGGCCCGGTCCGCGCCGCCAAGGCGCTGCACGCCGTCAACCAGGTCAAGGGCTTCGACTGGCCCGGGCTGCGCCTTTCCGGAACCGGAGAAGCGAAGCCACGCAGAGTTCTGTGAAACGGCGCCAAGGCGGTGGCCGAGGAAACGACGCGCCGGCGGGTGGAGCCGTCATTCTTTAGGGAGCATTCCGTCGCGGAGCTGCGGCAGAAGGATGATTTCTGGCTGGGCCAGCAGGGCCGTCTCACGCATCCCATGCTGCTCGACGACGGCGGCACGCGCTACCGTCCGGTCAGCTGGGATGAGGCCTTCGGCGTCATCGACGGGGAGCTGCGCGGGCTGGACAGCCCGATGAGGCCATTTTCTACACCTCCGGCCGGACTTCCTCGACGCCCGCACAACCGGACTTGACGCCTACCTGGACCAGGTGCGCGCCCTGGACTGGGCGGAGATCTTCAGCGCCACCGGTCTGAGCCAGGCCCAGATCCGGGCTCTCGCTGCCCGGCTGTTGGCGTCCAAGGCCACGATCGTCACCTGGGCGATGGGCCTGACCCAGCACAAGCATGCGGTGGCCACGTTGAGGGACATCGTCAACGTGCTGCTGCTCCAGGGCAACATCGGCCACCCCGGCGCGGGGCTCTGCCCGGTGCGCGGGCATTCGAACGTGCAGGGGGACCGCACCATGGGCATCTTTGAGCAGATGCCGTCGTGGTTCCACGACGCCTTGGACGAAGAGTTCGGCTTCACCTCCCCGCGGGCGCCCGGCTACGACACCGTCGGCGCCATCAGGGCCATGCGGGAACGGCAGCGCGAAGGTCTTCGTCTGCATGGGCGGCAATTTCGCCCGGGCCACCCCGGACACCCGCGTCACCGAGGCGGCCATCAGCAACACGCGGCTGACCGTGCAGATCTCTACCAAGCTCAACAGATCCCACGCCATCACCGGCGGCGGGCCCTGATCCTGCCGACGCTCGGGCGCACCGACCGGTACACCCAGGCCAGCGGGGACCAGCGCGTCACGGTGGAGGACTCGATGAGCGCCGTGCACACCTCGCGTGGCCGGCTGGACCCCCCGACAGGGATCTGCTCTCCGAGGTTGCCATCGTCTGCCGGCTCGCCCGGCGGATGTTCGACGGCGGCACCTCGCCTTTCGGGGCCTCCGCACCACGGGCGGACTGGGCGGGCTTGGAAGAAGACTATTCCCTGATCCGCCGGCACATCGAGCACGTCATCCCCGGATTCGACAGCTATGAAGCCAGGATCGACCACCCTGGCGGGTTCGTGCTGCCGCACCCGCCACGGGACAGCCGCAGCTTCAAGACCGCCTCGGGAAAGGCAGTGTTCACCGCGAATGAGCTTGAATATCCGACGGTCCCGGCGGGGCGCCTGCTGCTGCAGACCATCCGCACCTCCCCACCCCCGCGGGCTGTGCGGCCGCCTACTATCCGGAGACGAACGTGCTGGTGCCGCTGGATTCCGTGGTGGATGAGAGCGGGACGCCGACCTCAACGTCGGTGGTCGTGCGGCTGGAAGCCGTCCTCTGACCACGCAGTGCACCTGTGGCGGCAGCTCTTGGAGCGGCAAAAAGAATCGTTGGAATCCACTGAGTCACGGGTGTGGTCTGGGTGTGGTTTCTTTGTGTCTGGACATGTGAAACGTATCCGGCCACGCGGACCTTTTCCATGGGTCAACGCGAGTCCTTGACCCTATTCCGGGCCCGGTCTATTCTGACGGTGCACCTTGGTTCCAGGGCTTTAACTCGCTTGAGTCTTCCTCTCACGGGGCTTTCCCGGCAGGGGGTAAACGGACTGACTCCGGTTGTCACTATGTGTTTCCTGACGGGGCTGATATGGGCAGTGTGGGTTTGCTGTATGTAGGGGCTGTTCTCTTTATCAACGGGCTGATGTTGATAGGAGTTATCCCGGGCAAGTCGGCCGCTATTCTCAATTTCTTCGTCGGTGCGATGCAGGTGGTCTTCCCGACGATCATCATCCTTCAGGCCAATGGCGACCTGTCGGCCATTTTCGCTGCGGCCGGGCTCTATCTCTTCGGTTTCACCTACCTATACGTAGGCATCCTGCAGGTCACCGGTATCAGCGGCGAAGGCCTGGGCTGGTTTTCCCTCTTCGTGGCCGCATGCGCCATCGTGATCGGAATTCTGCAGTTCACCTTGGTCGGCGATCCGGTTTTCGGGGTCATCTGGTTCGTGTGGGCCGTGCTCTGGTTCATGTTCTTCCTCGTTCTCGGGCTGAAGAAGGTAGCACTGACACGGATGACGGGCTGGTTTACCGTGTTTATCAGCCACCTGACCGGCACCATTCCCGCGTTCTTCCTGCTCGTAGGGCGCTATCAGACCAACACCAGCTACGCGGCTCTGGTCGCGGCAGTCGCCGTGGTCGCCCTGGTCGCTGCCTACATCCTCGGCCGGGGAGCGATGCGCGCCTCTGCCAGACCCGGCGGCGAAGCCGCGCCCGTGACGCGCTCCACCTGACGTTCCGCCCGGGGTGTCATCCCCGAGCTTTCGTCGGAGCAGGAAGGACACCCCACCCGTGACCACCTACGAGTACCGCTGCGCCGAGGGCTCACTTTTCGAGGCATCACACCCGCTCGGACACGCACCCGAGACCATGCCCTGCCCGAGCTGCGGCGGGCCCGCACACCGGCGGATCAGCCCACCGCACCTTTCCAGGACGGGGTCCTCGGCCTTCCGGCTAATAGACGCCACGGAGCGCAGTGCGGCCGAGCCCGAGGTCGTAGATTCGACCATTCCAGGCACGCCCCGTCGCGTCCAAAAATATTCCTCCAACCCGCTACACCGGAAACTGCCGCGACCATGAATCGCCACAGCGGCGACCAGTCAAAGGAGATGAAATGCCCGAAAAGATATTTGCTCTTGACTCCAGCAGAAAGTTCGAGGACCAGGAAAAGATCGGTCATAACCGATGGCACCCCGAGGTTCCGCCCGTCGCCACGGTCAAACCGGGTGATTCCTTCCGCGTGGACTGCCGGGACTGGTTCGACGGCGCGATCGTGA
>JAODMV010000006.1 GCA_025464875.1 Arthrobacter sp.
CCCGGGTGGTGGCGTTGTAGCTGACCGCACCGGCAACGGCCGTTCCGGTCCCCGTGGCCGGGGCGGTCCGCAGCGTGAACGTCGTGGCACTGGTGCCGGTGACGGCCTCGCTGAACGTCGCCGTGACATTCGAGCCCACAGCCACCGCCGTCGCCGCCGCGGCGGGAGCACGCGTCGTCACGGTGGGCGCCGCTGTATCGCCCGTGGGGGTCACGGTGTTGGAAACCGCGGACGGGGCTCCCGTTCCGGCGGCGTTAGCGGCGGCGACGTCGAATGAGTACGCCGTCCCGTTGCTGAGCCCTGTCACTATGACGGTTCCCACATCGCCGGAGACTGTCTGGGTTTTGGCTAGGACCGTTCCGGAGAACGCCCGCACCCGGTACCCCGTGATCGGCGCGCCACCGTCAGAGGCGGGGGCGGTCCACGTCAGGGTTGCCGACCCATTTCCGGCCGTGGCGGTACCGATAGTCGTGGCTCCGGGGACCGTTGCTTCGGCAATGAGTGAAGGAGTCACCGTGTTGGAAGCACCCGAGAACGGGCTGGCTCCGAGCTCGTTGGTAGCCGACACCTGGAATTGGTAGGTGGATCCGTTGCTCAGACCGGTTACGACCAGGCTCGTGGCGTCTGCTGCTGCGGTCCGCGGCGCCCCAACTTCGACGCCGGCTGGATTCGTTGTTACCTCCAGCACCTTCACGGTAAAGCTGCTGGCCGTTCCGACGGTCGGAGCCGTCCAGTTAACCGTTGCGCGGGCGTTGCCGGCAGTTGCGGTTCCGATGACTGGCGCGTTGGGGGCGACGGTGTCCGCGAACAGGAGTACCTCGACGTTGCGGAGGGTGTCCGTGCCATCGATGCCTCCACCGTTGTGGACGATCGTGGTGACGGCACCGGGCGCGCCCAGCGTTCCGCCGGTCGTGGTGACCGTGTAGTTGGCCGCCACGTCGGAAAACACTGCGGCGTCCTTGTTGCCAGCGGTCTCGGCGGCGGTGGGCGTAACGATCTCCCGCACGATCACCAGGTCCCCGGGGTCGACCTGCCCGGAAGCGACGTCGGCAGCCAGGGTCTCCGTCCTGTCCGCCCGGTACGGGCGTTCCATGAGGTCGGTGGATCCGATCTCATTCTGAGTTCCCGGTGCCCGGACGCTGATCCGCACCTTGAGGTACCGGTCCCCGTCGATGATGTCGTTGCCGCCGCGGCCCTCGATCTTGTCACTGCCCAGACCACCGAGGAGGATATTGCCCTCACCCCAGACCGGCCCGCTGAGCGGGCAGGCCCCCATCGGGGACAGGTCCGCCACCGGTCCGAGCGGGGTGCTCGGCGACGGAAGGATGGCGCCCAGGCCCGCGATCCGGTCGATGCCGGCCTGGTCAAGCACGTTGCAGCCGGTGAATCCCGCACCGCCGACAGTCCTGGGCACTACATCGTCGCCTCTGATGACGTCGTCGAACCTGGAGCCGGAACTGGCTTCCACTTCCTGCCAGCGGTCGCGGTTCACCACTACGGGTAGCGGGAGGCCGATCATGTTGCGGTTGATGTTCATGTCGTCGTCGGCCGGCACGGTGTCGTACTGGTGGGTGGCCCAGTCGAATCCGGCGGCCCCGGCGTACCGGTCCACGGCGGAGTTGCTCGACATGATGTCGTCGCCGCCTTCGGCGTCGTAGTCGTTCTCACCGACCTGGCCGACGAGGACATCATTGCCCGGTTTGGTCTGGGCCGGGTCGTCGAAGAATGGAGCACCATGGTCCCCGATGAGCAGATCTTGGCCGGACCCGCCCTGGATCCAGTCATCCCCGCCGTCACCGAAGGTCACATCGGCCCCGTCACCGGACTGTACAAAGTCGTTTCCTTCGCCGGCGAACGTTTCGTTGTCGTTGCCGCCGCCGTTGGTGAAGTCCTGGCCGTCGCCGCCCATGACGATGTCGTCGCCGATTCCGGTGTTGATGTAGTCGTTGCCCGGTCCGCCCTTGTGGACGTCGGCACCGGCCAGGTCGGTGATCCGGTCATTGCCCTCGCCACCCAGCGCAATGTCGTCGCCACCCTGTCCTTCAATGACATCGTTGCCCTCATTGCCGAGGAACGTGTCGTTGTCATTGCCGCCGGTCATCCGGTCAACCCCAGCAGTGCCGTTGTACACCGCCTGGCCGTTGATGCCGCTGGGGTCGACAGTGTTCTTCTCCCGGTACTGGATGGTGCCGTCGGGCTTGCGCAGGAGCAGCAGGTCCTCCCTGCATTCGGAAGCGCCATCGTCAGCCACCACGGGTCCGGAGGCGGCCCAGCCGTCCGTGGTTCCCGCCAGATTGCTCATCTGGAACTTGCAGTCGGCCGTCGCGAAGGCATCGGCCTTGAGGGAGTGTGCGTTGGTGTTGCGCATCATCAGCTCGGCGAAGGAGTTACCCTCCAGCTGCGCCCGCAGGTTCATGCCCGGAGTGCGGAGCAGGTAGTAGAAGCGGTCGCCGTTCTGGAGATCGGTCATCTGCTTCTCGAACACATAGTTGAACGTGCTGCCGAGGAGGCCGCCGAAGAGGTTCGTCTTCTCGGCGAGACCGCCCACCCAGAGATCGACCTTATTCAAACCGGTCTCCGCGGTGCCGTAGGCTCCGGCGCTGTTCATGAAGTCCACAGCCTCGGCGGAAGGAGCAATGCCGAAACCCGGGTCCACGATGGCCTTGGCCGCTGCCCGCTGACCGGCCAGGGTGCTTGCACCGGTGATGCTCGGGTGCGTGCCGTAGGCGGCGACGAAGTTGATCAACGATTCCGGGTGCTTGAGGTTCTGTCCGAAATCCGCCCAGCTGGTGTACGGAGCCAGCTGGGCATCACCCGTCGCGTTGTGGATCTGCCGCCGGAGCCCATTGAGTGGCGGGACTCCCTCGGAGCGTGCGCGGGCCAGGTTGATCGCCGCCAGGTCCAGGGGCAGGCCCAGGAGGTTGTTGCGGAGCGTGCCCGTGACAAACTCGTCCAGTTCGTTGCCGATCTGGTCGCTCATGCCCATGAAGATGCTGCCCGCAGCCTCCGCCGAGGTCAATTTGAGCCCATTGCCGCCGTTGATGTACTCGGGTGGGTTGAGGAAACCTTCCAGCAGGCCGATGGAGTTGTCGCTGCCGTCCGGGTTGGTCCGGGAAATGGTTTCGGTCAGCATCGAATGCCCGAAGCGGTAGACCGCGTGGGCGAACTCGGCCGTGACGGCCGGGTCCAGGTCGGTGTGGTAGACGGTGAACGGCTGGATCGCGGGCTGCACCTTGCGGCCGAAGTCCTCGAACACGATGTGCTGGTATTCCATCTCCGTGACGAAGCGGGCGGCCTGGAAGAGACGCTCGCCGTTCCAGCCCTCCGCACCCGCAGCCAGCTTCCACTCGGCCAGGGCGGCGCGGCCGGCGGTCGACGTGTCATTGCCGAGGGTGGTCTTGAATTCCGTGACCAGGCGGTCGTGCTCGGAGTGGAAGACCTGGTGGACTGCCGTCAGGCCGATATTCTCGTTGACCCGGCCGTCGCCGGCGGCGAAGTGCTCATCTAGCATCTCGTCGTCGTAACTGCCGGCCGCCTGCTGCGCGAAGTCTGCCGAGGCGACGTCGTTGTTGTCGGGTACCGGCACAACCGCCGGCGTGGCCGGGTTGTTGTCGTGGTCCCTCGGCGACGGGTCGGCGTTGTGGGCGATGTCGGTCAGGAACGGGGTGTCGAAGGACCGCACATTGCCCGGAACAGGAATGGGGTTGGCGGTGTCGCCCTCCACCAGCCCTGTCTGGGTTACGTACTGCGGGAGCCCGCGCGCGGGGCCCGGGATGAACTTGCCGTACGGGTCCGCCAGGATTGAGGGGACGTTCGTGACGTCTTTGTCCTCAAGCTTCAGGCCGAGGAGGATTTCCGCCTGGGATTTGACGGTCGCCCAGGTGGCCATGCCGCCGGCGGTCGGCCCGGGGGGTCCACCGAGCAGCTTTCCGGTCGAGGCAGGCTTGCCGTCGGCGTTGTTGATGTACTCCCGCAGGAAGACCTGGTGGGAGGAGTGCGAGCTGTAAGTCTGGGACTGGTCCACGTAGGGCGAGTCCGTGTTGAGGGCGTCCCGCACATCGTCGCCGGTTCCCAGGACGCCATCCGCGCCGGGCTGGTTCTGCCCTCGCGTCATCACCATGAACGCCTGGTGCGCGGGAACCTCGTCGCCGGTATTAGGTTTGGCGTCCGGTCCCACGGTCCGCAGCGGATCATCGGCCTTGAGCGGCACGAACACCGTCCCGCCGCCCTTGACGGTCTGGTCCACGCCGTGGTCAAAGAACTGCCCGAAGAGGGTGAACAGCGAGTTGTACGGAGGCGAAAGCCCCACGTCTGTGGTCACGTTGGGGATAAACAAGGTGTCGCCTTTTGGGACACAGTTCTTCGGGACACCTTCAACCGGCGGAGTCGCCAGCGGATCGGGATCGGTGGTGCAGGGGAACTGTCCGGGGTTGCCCTGGGTCCTGACCGGCGCCCCGGCAGCGGCGAGCGCGGCCGGGTTCGTGGACGTCTGGTCCACGATCAAGTTGCTGATGGTCCGCGGCCGGCTGTCGAACACGCTGCCGGAGGCCTGCGTGTAGCTCGACGGGGCGGGCGGGCCGAAGACGGACGGTTCCGCGCCATGGAACTCGGCCTGGGTCAAACGTGGAAAAACCTTATCGGCCGCGCCGTAGCTCTCCC
Source organism: Arthrobacter sp. (assembly GCA_025464875.1). GTDB lineage: Bacteria > Actinomycetota > Actinomycetes > Actinomycetales > Micrococcaceae > Arthrobacter. Next base: position 4,660 of record JAODMV010000006.1, read on the forward strand.
GGCCTGGTATCAGGTTGTTACAGGAGCCGTCCACCGTGCGGAGCCCGTACGAGGTGAGGGCGTTGGGCACCTGGTTAGGGCCTCTTCCGACGAGGGCACCACACGGGCCGGTTGCCGAGGTGGTGTTGGCGACATGGGCTTCGGCGATCTTGATCTGCTTGAGGATATAGGCCAGGTCGGCTGTCGTGACGGTGAACCCGGCACCGACGGGAGTCGGGGCGGCGTTGGCGCCGACCGCCGTCGTGGTGAGTCCGAGGAGACTGAGCAGAGCCATCGTTGTCCCTGCGGCGACGAGGCGGGCCGGTTTCGAAAAGCGTCTTTGGTCTCCCGCCATCGTGCTTGCGAACAGATTCATTACGCACCCGCCTGTTAGAGAGAATGATTGGTGAAAGAGTGCAGGGTGGTGCTTAGGGAAAACTGGAACTGGCCGGCAACCCGATCTCCGGAGCCCCCGTTCCCGCCGTGGCCGTCCGTTTCCTTGCGGTGCAATGGACAAGCTGGTAGGCCTTAGGTACGTGCGCCGTGGCCGATCGGCGCACATGCCCATCCGGTGGTGTTGTCAGAAGGGAAGTTCGCCGTGACCCGCAAGAATCCCCAGGTGGAGGAAGCAGACGAAAAGGACCTCGCCGTCGGGGACGGGCCGAAAAGCTGGGCAGCCGGCATCCCCGGGGTCCTGCATTCGATGAAGCCCGCCATCGAGCACATGGGGCTGGACCGCACGCGCAGGACCGTGCTGAAAATGAACCAGAAGGACGGTTTCGACTGCCCGAGCTGCGCCTGGCCGGACCCGCACCACCGCAAGGCCTTCGAGTTCTGCGAGAACGGCGCCAAAGCCGTCACCTGGGAAGCGACGCCGGTGGTCATCGCCTCCGAATTCTGGGCCGGGCACTCCGTCAGCGACCTGCGCAGCCGGTCCGAGTATTGGCTGGGCATGCAGGGCCGGCTCACGGAACCGGTCCACAAGCCTGCCGGCGAGGACCACTACAGGCCCGTCACCTGGGCCGAGGCGTTCAGGATTATCGGCGACAAGCTCAAGAGTCTGGACTCCCCCGACGCCGCCGCCTTCTACACGAGCGGCCGGACCTCGAATGAGGCTGCCTTCCTGTACCAGCTGTTCGTCCGCGGCTACGGCACCAACAACCTTCCCGACTGCTCGAACATGTGCCATGAGTCCTCCGGCTGGGCCATGGGGCAGACGATCGGCATCGGCAAGGCCACTGTCACCTTCGACGACTACGCCAAGGCAGACCTGATCATCATCATGGGCCAGAACCCGGGCACCAACCATCCCCGCATGCTCACCGAGCTTGAGGCGTGCAAGGAAAACGGCGGCGAGATCGTCGCCGTCAACCCCCTCCCCGAGACGGGCCTGCGCCGGTACAAGAACCCGCAGAAAGTCAAGGGCATCGTCGGCCGCGGCACGGAGATCGCGGACCAGTTCCTGCAGATCCGGATCGGCGGCGACATGGCGCTGCTGCAGGCCGTCTCCAAGCGGGTGCTCGACGCCGAGGCCAAGAACCCGGGGACCGTCCTGGACCACGACTTCCTCGCGGCGCACTGCGAAGGGCTCGAAGAACTCAAGAAGCACCTGAGCCAGCTCGACGAGCGGGCGGTGCTGGAAGCAACGGGCCTGCGCACCGAGGAAATCGATGAGCTGGCCGCCCGCTACCTCAAGGCCGAGAAGGTCATTGTCACCTGGGCCATGGGCCTCACACAGCACAAGAAAGCCGTGGCCACCATCAAGGAGATCATCAACCTGCTTCTGCTGCGCGGCAACATCGGCAAGCCGGGCGCCGGCGCCTCCCCCATCCGCGGGCACAGCAACGTCCAGGGTGACCGCACCATGGGCATCTGGGAGCAGATGCCCCAGCCCTTCATGGATGCCCTCGGCCAGGAATTCGACTTTGAGCCGCCCCGCGAGCACGGCGTCGATGCCGTCGAGACCATCAATGGGATGCGCGAGGGCCGGATCAAGGCCTTCATCGCCTTGGGCGGAAACCTCGTAGCCGCCATCTCGGACACAACCGCCGCGGAAGCCGCGATGACGAACACCGAAATGACGGTGCAGATCTCCACGAAGCTGAACCGGTCCCACACGGTGACCGGCCACGAAGCGCTGATCCTTCCCACCATGGGCCGCACGGAAATAGACATCCAGGAATCG
>JAODMV010000170.1 GCA_025464875.1 Arthrobacter sp.
CTCCTCGACGCGGGGTTCCGGCAGCCAGTCCAGGTCGTTGAAGCCCCGGTGCAGGTAGCCGCCCTTGGAGAAGGACTCGCCCTCGTAGCCGAAAAGCTCCCAGACCTCCGGGTCGTCGTAGAAGTTCAGCACCGTGGTGCGGCGGATGAAACCGAAGAACTCCAGGTCGCCCAGGCGCTTGAGCACCGCCAGGGCCCGTTCGTCGGAGAGTTCGAGGAAGTGCTCCTCGGTCATCGAATCGAGCGTCAGCAGCCCCTGGGTGAGCGCGACCCGGAACCAGGTGGACTCTTCCGACTCGTTGATGATCTTGTCCGCCATCCGCTCATAGGGCCCGTCCGGCACCTGGGGGTGCGGAAAAGCCACCCGGATGATCCGCGTGAGGGTTCGCCGGGCCTCGTCGGTGAGCCGTAGCGCGTTGAGAGCGGAATACTTTGCGGGATACGCCATTGTCTTTCCCCTTGGTTCATTTTTTCTGGTGGTGGAGCGGTTTGCGTTGCTGCCTACTTGTTGTGGTTGGGCACCAGGATGCCCCGGCCCACGAGCTTTCCTTCGTTGAGGTCGTGCATGGCCTGGACGGCATCGGTCAGGTCGTAGAGCTGGGTGTGCAGCGCGATCTTGCCCTGTGCGGTGAGCGTCATGAGTTCCACCAGATCCGTGTAGCTGCCCACCAGGTTGCCCACCACGCTGATTTCGCGGGAGATGATCTCGATCGTGTCGACGTTCACGGCGCCGCCGTAGCCGATGCTGTAGTAACTGCCGCGGTTCCGCAGCGCCGTGATGCCGAGCGCCTCGGTGCCGTGCTCGCCGACGAAGTCGAAGACCACATGGGCCCCGCCGCCCGTGATCTCCAGCAGCTTCCCGGCGTCGTCCGCGGTGCTGACGGTGTGGTCCGCGCCGAGTGAGGCCGCCAGTTCCAGGGCCTCCTCGGAGGGATCCAGCACGGTGATCTCCGCGGCAGTGAGTGCCTTGAGGGACTGGATGCCGATATGCCCCAGACCTCCGCTGCCGATCACGACGGCGTGGCTGCCCGGCGGCAGCAGCGGCACGGCCTTGCGGACCGCGTGGTAGGCGGTGAGGCCGGCGTCGGCGAGGGCGGCGATCTGTGCTGGTTGCATGCCTGGATCCAGCTTCACTACCGAGCGGGCGTTGGTCTTCATCAGCTCGGTCATGCCGCCGTCGACGTTCAGGCCCGGAAAGGTGGAGTTTTCGCAGTGCGAGTCCTGGCCGGCGCGGCAGGGGAGGCATAGCCCACACGTGACCACCGGGTGCATGATGACGGTGTCGCCCGGCGCCACGTTGGTGACGGCGGAGCCGGTTTCCCGCACCCAGCCGGCGTTCTCGTGTCCCAGGATGTAGGGCAGGGACGGGTGTTGGATGGGATCCCACTGGCCCTCAATCACGTGCAGATCCGTGCGGCACAAGCCAGCGGCGCCGATCTCCACGATGACATCCCACGGGCCGGAGATGACGGGTTCGTCGACGTCGTCGATCCGTGGGTCCTGATGGTAGGCGTGTACCCGGACGGCTTTCATGGTCCTCCTCGGCGTCAAAAAGTGCTCCCGAGTGTGGTCCAGATCACGCCGCGGGGCTAGGGGGATTATCGCGGGGTGAGAATGGGGGGGCGGCGCGCTTGCCGACGCGTCCGGCGCCGAAGAGCAGGGCCCAAATTGGGAGTGGTAAGCAGACGCCCGAATGTCCTGTAGTGTTGATCCTGTTGTTGTGTTTATGCAGTTCGTAGTTCAGGCAGTACGCACGGTCGAAAGCCCGTGTTCTTCTGAAGCAGCGGTTTTGAGCACCCCACACCGGAGGACCCGAAAGTCGGGACTTTTCCTCCACCTTCACGAAGGACAAAAATAATGGCTACTGGTACCGTCAAATGGTTTAACGCTGAAAAGGGCTTCGGCTTCATTTCCCCCGATGACTCCTCACAGGACGTTTTCGCACACTACTCCGCGATCGCTTCCTCCGGCTTCCGCTCCCTCGAAGAGAACCAGAAGGTCTCCTTCGAAACCGAGCAGGGCCCCAAGGGTCCTCAGGCCGTAAACATCCAGGCTCTCTAAGACTTAGCTTCTCGCTAACTCTTCTGAGTCCGGAACCGCAAGGTTTCTAGCAGGGCCCGTCACTGACGGGCCCTGCTTTTGCTTAACCCGGCCGCCTAGTAGCCCAAACGAGTTCAAGCAGCCGGGACCTGGTGCCGCTGTGCCAGGAAGGCGTTCAGCGCCGGGTTATCGATGTCCTTGGCCAGCCAGGGAATAGCCTCCGCGGCGGTCGCATCACCCAGGATTGCCCTATGGGAATGGGCCCGGACGACCAGTTCCCGCAGCCCGCTGCGGCTGGCCATTGAGCTCAGGCGTGCGACGTATTCTTTGGCGCGGGGAGAATCGGCCGCAATGGCGAGCTCCGCGGCCGTGTCCAGCAAGCTCACCGTGTACCAGAGGTACCAGGGGGTGATGTCCAGGCCCCGGTCGAGCCAACTCTCGGCTGCACCCCGGTCTCCGCGCGCCACGTTGAGGCGCGCTTTGGCGCCCGCCGCCATCGCCATATAACAGTGGTCGCCGGCGAGATCGGCCATCACCCAGGAACGGTCAATGAGGGCGGCTGCTTCGTTCAGCCGCCCGGCGGCGAGGGAGGTCTCGCCCTTGAGGCCGGTGACAAGAGGCTCAAAGGCGGTCCAGTGTTCGGCGAGAACCAGATCCAGTGCCCGGTCCAAGACGTCCGCAGCCTGCTCCAGATCCGCCCGCAACAGATGCACGCGTCCGATCATGGCCTCGGCAAAGGCCAACTGACGCGCGGTGCCGCTGGCCGCGGCGAGTCTCCTGGAGTCCTCCAGTGCGGTCAGGGCTTCCCCGTAGTGCGCGGTATCCGTCGCCCCCATGCCCCTGATGGACAGGATCCTCGCCTGTTCGTCGGGACATCCTTCGGCGGCTTTGAGAGCCTGGTCCAGCCAGCTGGCGGCCCGGTCCGGTATCCCTCGTGTAATGGACAGGTATCCAAGTTCCCGGTACGCGGCGGCCGCCACCTGTGAGACGCCGGACGACGCTGCGGACGTCAACGCGCGGTGCAGGAGGTCAGCTACCTCGGCGCCGCGGCCACCGGCCTGATGAATCAGCGCTGCGGACAGTGTTACCAATGACTCGGCCAGGAGCTCGTCGTCGGGCGTGCGCTCGGCCAACTGGACCGCGAGCCGGAGGTGATCCAGTCCGCGGTCGACCGAACCGGCCGACAGCGCAGCCGCGGCGGCGTCGAGGTAGGACCGGACCGTCTCCGCGTTGGCCGGGAGCTCCGGGTCAACAAACGGGCTCGAATCGAAGATGGCGCGCTGGACTTCCGGCGGCAGGCCGAGTCCGAGCTCACGGCGGTAAAGGTTCCTGCATTTGTCCACCTGCGCTTGCGCCCGCCGGTAGTCGCCCAGTGCCAGAAATGCCTTGACCAGCACGGCGTGCGAGTCGGCGTTGAACGGGTCCCGGCGTAGGGCCCGGGTGGTCAGGTCGACGGCGTCGCCTGCCGCGCCGGCCGCCAGTGCGGCCAGCGAAGCTTCATAGAGCAGCGTCCGCACGCAGTTTTCGAGACGATGCCTCTGGTCCTCGAGCCACGAGTCAAAGATTGGACAATCGTCAAAGGAGAGTCCCTCCAGCAGCTGCCCGTCCAGCCAACGGGCATCGGTCCCGCCATTGCCGGGGGAGCCCAGGACCGCCAGGACATCGCAATGCCACTGCGGGGACAACGTCAGCCGCAAGGGATCCCCAGCGAAGGATTCACCGCCGAGAACGCGCCGCAGCTCGGACAGGTTCCATCGCAGCGCGCCAAGGGGATCGTCGGCATCCGGGAAGAGAAGAGAGGCGATACGCGCCCGGCCGGTGCCGGCTGCCTGTAGCGCGAGGTAGGCCAGTACGGCCCAGGCTTTGCGGCCCCGGGGCTGCCGAGAATCGATGCCAACGGACTCAATCCTGGGTGGACCGAGAAGCCGAATCCATGCGTCGGCCATATGAGCCATGCTACCGCCGCCCTCTGCCAGCGGCGGAAGGAAAATTTTCGCTCACACGATTCCTCACACGGCTGCCGGGCACACTGAAATCACCCAAGAAAAGCCGGGAACCCCGCCAGGCAGCTACCCACAGTCAGCCTTGGCGGCCGGCTCCGAACCGTCCGAAATCTCTTTCATCCGAGGCGCACCACCATGGAACTTCTCATCATCGTCCTGTTCATAGCCGCACTGGTTCTCGCAGGCGCCGCCAGCGTCGTCGCCGTCCTGCGCGACGGCCGCGGCCACACGCCGGAGGTGCGCTCAATCCCACCGTGGAAAGCCGGCGACCTTCCCAGCGAACCCTACGCAGCGGCCCGCCATTAGCAGCCGCAACTGAAGCAACGACGGCGGGAGGCCGGCAGCGCATGCCGGCCTCCCGCCGTCGTCGTGCCTTCCGGACGGCACTCATTGGGGCATTGCGATGACTGCATACGCCTGTATACAATCGGATTCACTACCCAGTGGAAGGACAGCGGATGTCTATCGGTAACGGAGCCGGACCCCAGAGTACGGACGGCGTCGATGTGATTGTGGTTGGCGGCGGAAATGCCGGGTTCACGGCAGCCCATGCCGCGGCGGAGCGCGGACGGCGCGTCGTGCTGCTCGAAAAGGGCGAGCAGGACATGGCCGGAGGCAACAGTTTCTATACCGCCGGAGCCACGCGAATTGTGCACAACGGACTGGACGATCTGCAGGGCCTTGTGGAACCGGACGAACGGCACAGCCGGACCGTTGTCCCTCCCTACAGTGGTGAAGAATATGCAGCGGACCTGGAAAAGGTCACCGAAGGCCGCAACGATCCCGCGCTGACGGAAGTCCTCATCGCCGAGAGCCAGTCCACGCTCCGCTGGCTGAACGGCCTTGGCCTGAAGTATCGCCTGATGTACGAGCGGCAGGCCTATGAGCGCGCCGACGGCTCCTACCTCTTCTGGGGCGGCCTGCATGTGGGGAACGTGGGCGGCGGCGAAGGCCTGATCGAGGACCACACCCGTGTTGCGGCCGAGTTGGGCATCGATGTCCGGTACGGCCACGCGGCCCAAAGCCTCATCGTCGAGAACGGGCGCGTTGCCGGCGTCGTCGTTCAAACCGCCCAGGGTGAGGTGCGCCTGACGGCGGAATCGGTGGTCCTCACCGCCGGCGGCTTCGAGTCCGACCCCAAATGGCGGCAGGAGCACCTGGGCGAGGGTTGGGAAAACGCCAAGGTCCGGGGAACCCCGTACAACACGGGTGACATGATCGCGGCAGCGTTGGAGATCGGCGCGACGAAGGGCGGCGACTGGAGCACCTGCCATAGCGTCCAGTGGGATGCTTTCACCGCCACGAATGAGAGCAACCGTGAGTTGACCAACAGGTTGACCCGGCAGAGCTACCCGCTGGGAATCATCGTGAACACCGAAGGCAAGCGCTTCCTGGACGAGGGCGCGGACTTTCGAAATTACACCTACGCCAAGTACGGCAAGGAAATCCTGAAGCAGCCGGGATCGGTCGCCTACCAGATCTTCGATGCGGACCTTCGCCCCATGTTGCGCAGGGAGGAATACGACATGCCCGGCATCTCGGTGGAGGTGGCGGACACGATCGAGGACCTGGCCGTCAAGATCGGCCTGGATCCGGAGAGCCTGTCCAAGACCGTCACGGACTTCAACAACTCGATCGACCGCTCCATCCCGTTCGACCCCACCATCAAGGACGGCCGGGCGGCCGCCACCGCACCGGTGAAGAGCAACTGGGCGGCCCCCATTGAAACGGGACCCTTCTATGCCTACGGCGTCACGTGCGGGATCACGTTCACCTTCGGCGGCCTCAAGTCCGACACCCACGGCCGCGTCCTGGACGCGGACGGAAAGCACATCGAAGGCCTGTTTGTGGCGGGTGAAATGCTCGGCGGCCTGTTCAGCACCAACTACCCCGGTGGTACCGGCCTTACTGCCGGTTTGGTCTTCGGACGGCGGGCCGGAGTTCTGGCGTAAAGTTTTCATCGAACAAGCGCCAGCAGTATTCACTCCAGATGCCTCAAGGACCAGCCAAGTGACGGATGCAACAACCCCACGCGTAGACGGAGAGAGCATCTTCCAGACCCTGCGCAGCGAAATCCTGTCCGGAATGCATCCGCCGGGCACCGCCGTTCGTGAAACTTCACTTGCCGAACGCTTCGGCGTCTCCCGGACCCCCGTCCGGGAGGCGTTGTCCCGCCTGCAGCAGGAACGGCTCCTGGAGCGGGTGGCCAGAGGACTGCAGGTCCCACAGGTGGACCCGCAGCAGGTCATCCAGATCTACGACATGCGCATCCTCCTCGAGGAGGAAGCGGCCCGGCAGGCAGCCAGGGCCCGGCAGTTCCCTGACCTGATGCGGCTGGAGGCGCTGCTGCAGCGCGACAGGCAACTCCAGGAGCCTGATGATTACACCAGGATCACCACCAACCTGGAGTTCCACGCAGCCGTCTGGAACTGCGCCCATAACCCCGTTCTCCGGGATTTGCTGGAGAGGCTGTCAACGCACCTCATCCACACACCCCGGTCCACGCTCTCGACGGGTAACCGCTGGGCCGAATCCCTGGACGAGCACGAGGCGCTGCTCAAGGCCATTGAAAACCAGGACAGCGACGCGGCCGGAAAGATCGCCCGGGAGCACATGGAAACGGCGCGCACGCTGCGGTTGCAGCTGCTGCGGGAGACCGCACTGCAAAACCCTCTTCCGCGCAACGTCTCACGGCGGTAGCTGCACCCAGCTGGTCTCAGCGGCCCGCTAGGGGCCGCTGCCTGCGCGCCTGGACGCGCGTCTGGACAGCGCGTCTGGACAGCGAAGAGAGGCGGTGGGATTCTGATCGAATGCGCGTTTCAGCGAAAACGCAGGAGGCACGGCGCCGGAATCATCGCCCAGGCCGCGGGAATGCCGGCCTGGCCGCTGCTGCTCGGTTTTACCCTAAATCCGCGGAACGTGTAGAGGCCACCAGAGGCAGACACCACCGGCGAGGGAGGCTGGTAGCAGATCATGGATGAAGCACCGGATACGCGTCAGCTGCTTTCCAGCCGCATCGAACAGAAGCAACAAGCCGTCCGCTCCTACTTGGCACGGCAACGACCACGCCGGACCCGACTCGCCAACCTCAGCGTCGTGGGCAGTACCCTCGCCGCCACCCTGACCGCCGGCCCGGGAGTCGGCGGTCAGGGGTTCACCCAGACGCTCCAGGGGGTCTTCTCGCTGGGCGACTCTTCCGTGGTGTGGCGTTCCCTTTGTCTTGCGGCGGTAGTGCTCTCCGTGACCGCGGCGCTCGCCACAAACCTCGCCACGTCACAAGCCTTGGCGGACAAGGTAAGCGCGGCAGAGACCGCCAACGCCCAGTTGGAAGGGCTGGACGTAGCTTTGAACTTTGGCCGTATTGACCTCGACGACGCCGTTCAGTTCTACCAGCAATATGTGACCCCAGTAGCCTTCGTGGACGACACACCTTCTCGCTGACATCCAGAACTGTTCACGGCGGCGTCGCCGGCGGTTCACCCGGCCGGTCAAGGATGAAGCCATGACTTCCTTTACCCGCCGAAACATCCTCAAAGGTGCCATCGCCGCCGCCGGTGCCGCCGCCGTCGTCATTCCATCCGCGGGGACCGCCACGGCCTACGCTGCCCGGCCGTCCGGCGTCGCGCTGGTCCGCAACCGCCTGACGCTACCGTCCGGCATCGCCACCGGCGACGTCACCACCGACTCCGGCGTCCTGTGGTCCCGCGCGTCGGGTCCCGGACGCCTGGTGGCCAGCCTGCTGGCGGTCGACGACGACGGGTCCCCGCTCCGCGGACGCGGCGCCTTCGAGCGGGTGCTGCGGGGGACCGTCGCCAGCGAGGCCACCGACTTCACCTCCAAGATCAACGCCCGCCGCCTCCCCGCAGGCACGCGCTTCGCGCTGACCATGCACTTCGAGGACCCGGAGGGCAACGCCGGCGAAACCGCGCAGGGCTCCTTCAGCACCGCACCCGACGCCGGATACGGCAGGGGCCGGAACCGCGGCCGCCGCGAGACCCGCCGGCAGAGCTTCGTCTGGACCGGAGACACCGCCGGCCAGGGCTGGGGCATCAACGAGGAGATCGGCGGCATGCGGGGCTACGCCGCCATGCACGCGACCCGGCCGGACTTCTTCATCCATTCCGGTGACACCATTTACGCCGACGGGCCCATTCCGTCGCAGGTCACCGAGCCCGACGGGAAGATCTGGCGCAACCTCGTCACCGAGGAAGTGTCCAAGGTGGCGGAGACGCTCGACGAGTTCCGCGGCCGGCACCGCTACAACCTGATGGACAAGAACATCCGCGCCCTCTACGCCGAGGTGCCGGTGATCGCCCAGTGGGACGATCACGAAACCCACAACAACTGGTACCCGGGGGAGATCATCACCGACACCCGCTACACCGAACGCCGCGCGGACGTGCTCGCCGCCCGCGGCCGTCAGGCCTGGCAGGAATACCAGCCCATCGCCCAGCTCAGCGACGGCAGCACCGGTTTCGAACCGGCCCGGATCTACCGCAAGATCTCCCGCGGCCCGCAGCTGGACATCTTCTGCCTGGACATGCGCAGCTTCAAGGACCCGAACACGGACGGCAAGGAAACCACCTTGACCCATGTCCTGGGCAAGGAGCAGGCCGACTGGCTGATCAGGGAAGTCAGCAAGTCCAAGGCGACCTGGAAGGTCATCGCCAACGACCTCCCGCTCGGGCTGATCGTGGCGGACGGCCCGGTGGCGCAGGAATCCCTGGCCAACCGCGACGACGGCGCCCCCTTGGGCAAGGAGCTCGAGATCGCCCGGGTGCTCTCCGCCTTCAAGCGCAAGCGGGTGAAGAACGTGGTCTGGCTGACGGCCGACGTCCACTACTGCGCCGCCCACCACTACTCGCCGGAGCGCGCGGCTTTCCAAGACTTCGACCCCTTCTGGGAATTCGTGGCCGGCCCCATCAACGCCGGCAGCTTCGGTCCCGGCAAGCTCGACGGCACGTTCGGACCGGAAGTCGCGTTCTTCAAGGCGGGCGCCTACGCCAACGAATCCCCGCGCAGCGGTGAGAACCAGTACTTCGGCCACGTGGACCTCGGGGAGGACGACGTCTTTACCGCCAGCCTGCGCGACGCCAACGGGACCGTGCTCTGGAGCAAGGACCTCCACCCGGAGCGCTAAACGCACAACTCTCTAGACCCCGACGGCGGCCGGGCAGGCGTGCCGGCCGCCCGCCGTCCGGGCTTCCATCCCTTCCGCCGAAGGGCAAGACATTCTCCCCTAAGGGGAGGTTCCGCTATTGGGCCTTGGGGATGAGGATCCACAGCGCGATGTAGACGAGCTCCCCGACGCCGAACAGGCCGAAGAACACGAAGCCGATGCGGACCAGGGTCCGGGAGACACCGAAGCGGTCAGCGAGGGCTGCGCACACTCCCGCGATGATTTTGCCGTTCCTGGGTCTAGCCATGATTGCTGCCATTTCGCCACAGTAGCAGCCGGTGCCGGTCCCGTCAGCGGCCCCGTCAGCGGCGGTTGCTCCCAGGCTGGGATCGGCTACGGGGTGGGGCTGCCGCCGTTGACGTTCAGCGTTTCGCCCACCACATAGCTGGACTCCGCCGACGCCAGGAACACATACGCGGGCGCGAGTTCCGCCGGCTGGCCGGCCCGACCCAGCGGCGTGCTGTGGCCGAACTCGGGGAGGGCTTCCTTCGGCTGGCCGCTGCTGACCTGCAGCGGTGTCCAGATCGGCCCGGGGGCCACCGCGTTGACTCGGATCCCCTTGGGCGCCAGCTGCTGGGCCAGGCCCTTGGTGAAGTTGTTGATGGCCGCCTTGGTGGTGGCATAGTCCACGAGGGTGGGCGACGGGCTGTACGCCTGGATGGACGTGGTGTTGATGATCGTGGCACCGGCCGGCAGGTGCGGCACCGCGGCCTTGGTCAGCCAGAACATGGCGTAGACGTTGGTTTTCAAGGTGTGGTCGAACTGCTCATCGCTGATTCCCGTGAGGTCCTCCTGCGCCACCTGTTTGCCGGCATTGTTCACCAGGATGTCGAGGCCTCCGAGTTCGCGTAGGGCAGTGTCCACCAGCTCGCGGCACACCGCAGCGTCCTTCAGGTCGCCGGGGGCCTTGACCGCCTTGCGCCCGGCCTTCTCGATCAAATTGGCGATCCGCGTCGCGTCCTCTTCCTCCTCCGGCAGGTAGGAAAGCACGACGTCGGCGCCTTCCCGGGCGAATGCGATTGCCGTTGCGGCGCCAATCCCGGAATCGGCACCGGTGACGATGGCCTTGCGTCCCTCGAGCCGGCCGGTGCCGCGGTAGGTGTCCTCGCCCAGGTCCGCCTTGGGCGTCAGGTTCGAGTCCAGGCCCGGCTCCGGCTGGTGCTGCTTGGGCGGCTCGATGCGCTCGTAGGCCGTCACGGGATTCCTGAATGTGTACTGGTCGGTCATGGTGCTCCTCCGGATGGTTGGGCATGAACACAGACAACGGGACAACTGGATCGCAGCGGATGCTAAGTCTGCTTAGCATCCAGCGTAGCCAGCGGGCCGCGCTGCCGCAACGGAGCTGCCGCGGACGACGGCGGACGCGGGGTTGCGGGTGTTGCGGTGGTTGTGATGCGCTCCACAGGAAGTCGTTCGGGTCCGTTGTGGCGTGTGGGTGCGTTCGGGGCCGGGAAAAACCGCTTGGTTTCGGGGTTTTTGGCGCCTGGGGCGGGTGTTGGGGGTGCATTTGCGTGGGGAGTTGTGGGCGT
>JAODMV010000036.1 GCA_025464875.1 Arthrobacter sp.
GGTGGTGCCTGCGACAAGGAGGTGTGGGCCATCCCGCTCGATGTCCACGTGGACGCTTCCGTTCCTGCCCATGCCGACCGGAACGGGTAACCCGTCGGTGTCCGCCGACTCGACCCAGCGGCGGGCGATCTCGGTGGCTCCGAGCGACAGGATCCCGGCCAAGGCAACGACGGCGGTCATGGCGTCCGGCGGATCCGGATGCGGGCTTCCGGCCGACCCCAGCCGTCGGCAAAAGCTGTCAAACACCTCGTACGGGACGAGGTCAGGGAGGAAGGAGATTTCATTATGGCCGTGTATCAGCCGTGCGGTCCGCCCTCCGAGGACGACGGCGTCGGCGTCCGACAGAACCGGTTGAGGCACGCAATGGATCACCTGCCAGCCCCGGCTGACGGCCGCGGCGCTCAGACTGGCGGCCAGGGAAACATCCGGAAGGGGCCCTGGGATCTGCGCGTCGGCGCCGTCGAGGACAAGCAGCACACCGCGGTCGCACTCCTGACCGGGTCCGGCGCCCAGACGGGCGGCGGTTGCAGCCACCTGGCTGGAAAGCGTTACCCGGGGAAGGAACCGTGCGGCGAGGGGGAGGACTTCCGGGGGACCGTGGACCAGGACACGGGTCCGGTGGGCGGCGGGATAGCCGGCGAGCTGCAAGAGAAATGAGCGTACCAGCCCGGCCACAGTGGCCTGCGGGCCGAAGACCGCGGTGACGGCAGCGGCCGGGTCCAGTGTCAGCGGCATCAGGCCGAGCGGGGGTGCACGGAAATCTGGATCCGCCGGTTCCAGCCTGATGTTGGCCGGTTGCTGGGCGAGCCCCAGCCGGAGCCACACGGCACCGGATTCAACGACAGGAGGGCCGCTGTCCTGCTGCGGGTGGGCGCTGTCGGCGCAGAGCTCGGCCGCTGACGGCGCGGACCGCCGTCGTCGTTCGCTGTCCGCGCGAAGAGCCGCGTCGAGGGTTGCCTTCAGCGCGCGGCGCTGTTTCCGGCCAGCCAGGGCCGGGATGAGCAGGGACGCCGCCGAGGCCAGGCTGAACGCGAGGAACATCCACAGCCCGGTGCTGACGGCCAGGCCGACGCCGATTGCCAGCGGCAGGGCCGCCATCAGCAGCACGGCTTCGCGGCTGCTGGTAGATGCGGTTCCGACCGCGGGGTTGGCCACGGGGAGCGGGTCGGCGACGCTGCGGCCCGCAGCGTCCGGGACGCGGGACGCCGCCGAATAAACGCAGAAGATCAGGGACAACGTGGAGTTGCCGCATCCGATAAGCGAGCCGGTGGTCACGACCGCCCGGTGCACGCGCTCGCCGTCGACCGTGCTTCCGTTGGCGCTGTGCAGATCCTCAAGGGTCACCTCCGAGTCAGTGACGTTCAGTTGCGCGTGCTCGCGGGACAGTTCAGCGTCCGGAAGGACGAGGTCCGTCCCGCTGCGCCCGATCCGGAACCGCCCCCGGCCGAGCGGGACGATGGTGCCGGCGCCGGGACCGCTGTGTACGGCGAGGAACAATTGCGCAGGCGCCGCCCGAAGGCCAGGCGCCGCCGCCCCGAGGCCGGGCACCGCGCCGTCGACCAGTACCGCCCCGTTCCGCAACGGCGCATCACCGACCCTCAGGCCCTGGACGGGGGACCCGTTCACGCTCAGCCCACCCGTCCCGAAGCGGTCCGAGATGGCTTCCTGGAGTTCCGCGCCGGAACAGTCTTCGGGCACCTCGACGGCGAGTTCGACCGGGCAGGCCGGGAGCGTAGACCCTGGTGCAGGCACCAGGGTGCAGTGCAACATCGCCATAACGGATCCTTTCTTGAGAGCGGGCTGTACTCCACGCTAGAAGCGGCACCGGGACGGCGGCACGGCGAAGACGAGCCATGTGGATAAGGCCGGTGCCGGAGCGGCGGGACCGGTGCCGGTTCGGTATCCGCGCAGCCGCCGGGACCCCCGGTTCCCAGACGCTCGTCCTGGGTCCCGATCGACCCTCGGGTAGGCTAGAGCAGCAGACAATGCGCAACATTGCGCTGCCCGCATTCGAACCAGGAGATTTTGTGACCGCTGACCTCGTCATCGTAGGGTCGGGCTTCTTCGGCCTGACAATCGCCGAACAGGCCGCCACTGAGCTGGGCTTGAAGGTCGTCGTCCTCGACCGCCGCCACCACATCGGCGGCAATGCCTACAGCGAAAAGGAAGAACAGACAGGCATCGAGGTGCACCGCTACGGCGCGCACCTTTTCCACACGTCCAACGAACGCGTGTGGGAGTACGTGAACCGCTTCACGACCTTCACCAACTACGTGCACAAGGTGTATGGCGTGCACAAGGGCGAGGTCTACTCGCTGCCCATCAACCTGGCGACAATCAACCAGTTCTTCCGGGCCAACCTCACCCCCGGGCAGGCGCGCGAGCTGATCAAGGAACAGTCCGGCGAACTGGCCGGGACAGATCCGCAGAACCTTAACGACAAGGGCATCCAGCTTATCGGCCGGCCGCTCTACGAGGCGTTCATCAAGCACTACACCGGCAAACAGTGGCAGACGGATCCCAAGGACCTGCCCGCCGGCATCATCTCCCGGCTCCCCGTGCGCTACAACTACGACAACAGGTACTTCAACGACAAGTACGAGGGCCTGCCCACCGGGGGCTACACGGCCTGGATCGAGAAGATGGCCGAACACCCGAACATCGAAGTCCGGCTGAACACCGACTTCTTCGACGAGTCGCACGAGTACAGCAAGGACAAGGTCGTCGGCAACATCCCCGTGATTTACACCGGGCCGGTGGACCGCTACTTCGACTACGCCGAGGGTGACCTCTCCTGGCGCACCATCGACTTCGAGGAAGAAGTGCTCGACGTCGGTGATTTCCAGGGAACGTCCGTGGTCAATTACAACGACGCCGACGTGCCCTACACCAGGATTATTGAACCGCGCCATTTCCATCCGGAGCGCGACTACCAGACCGAGAAGACCGTTATCATGAGGGAATTCTCGCGTGCCGCGGAAAAGGGCGACGAGCCCTACTATCCGATCAATACGGCCACGGACCGGGAGCGGCTGCTCAAGTACCGCGACCTTGCCGCCGCCGAGCAGGATGTCCTCTTCGGTGGACGGCTCGGTACCTACAAATACCTGGACATGCACATGGCCATCGGATCGGCCCTGACCATGTTCGACAATCAGATCCGCCCGCATTTCGAAAGCGGCGCCAAGCTGGAAAGCGGAGGAGTGGACGCATGAGTGCCGCTGAAGCGACAACCGGCTGGAAGACGATTCAGCGGGTCATCCTGCCATCGACGGATCAGACGGACACGGTGCCCCTCTACGTGGACGCCGGGAGCGCCAGCGGCATCCGCTTGCGGGAGAACGACGAACTGGCCCGCACCCCGAAGCATCCCGAAGAGAAGCTGCAGATGTTCAGCTCGGGCGGCCGTGAGGCGCACTTCGAAGACCTGCTCACCAGGCATTCCATGCGGGTCCGCTCTGGTGAGCAGGTTTCGTTCGGCACCTACTTCAACGCTTTCCCGGCCAGTTACTGGCGGCGGTGGACCTCCGTCCGGGACATCCGGCTTGCGGTGAAGACCAGCGGTACCGGCACGGTCACCGTCTACAAGTCGAACGCCCGCGGCTCCGTTCAGCGCGTTGACGGCAGGCACGTCGACGGCGCCAGCACCTCCGTGTTCGAGCTTTCGCTGAAGCCCTTCGGCGACGGCGGCTGGTACTGGTTCGATCTCGCCGCCACCTCGGACGAGCTCGTCTTGGAGCGCGGCCAGTGGGAGACCGAGGGCGGCCCGGACCGCCCCGGCCAGGTGACCCTCGAAATCACGACGATGAACAAGCCCGAGTTCTGCCTGAACAACGCCCGGATCCTGGCGGACAATCCCGACGTCCTCGAGCACGTCAAGGAAATCCTGATCGTGGACCAGGGTACCCAGAAGGTCGAGGACCAGGACGGCTTCGCCGCGGTGCGGGAGGCGCTCGGCGGCAAACTCCGGGTCATCAACCAGGCAAACCTCGGCGGCTCCGGGGGCTTCGCCCGCGGCATGTACGAGGCTGTCGAGAACGGCAGCGACTACGCCCTGCTGCTCGATGACGACATCGTCGTGGAGCCCGAAAGCATCGTGCGGCTGCTCACCTTTGCCGACCACTGCCGCACCCCGACGATCGTCGGCGGCCACATGTTCGACCTGTACAACCGCAGCATCCTGCACACCTTCGGCGAGGTCGTCGATCCGTACCGGTTCGTTCCCTCGCTGCCGCACGCCGACATGGAGGTGCGGCACGATTTCAGCATCGCCAACCTGCGGCAGACCGCCTGGCTCCACCGCCGCGTGGATGTGGACTACAACGGCTGGTGGATGTGCCTGATCCCCACCAAAGTGATCCAGGAAATCGGCTTGTCGCTGCCGCTCTTCATCAAATGGGACGACGCCGAGTACGGGCTGCGGGCCCGGGAAGCCGGGTTCGCCACCGTCTCGCTGCCGGGTGCAGCCGTCTGGCACGTGTCCTGGATTGACAAGGATGACCTGGTCGGCTGGCAGGCGTACTTCCACGAGCGCAACCGGCTGATTGTCACGTTGCTCCACAGCCCGTATCCCAAGGGCGGCCGGGTGCTTCGGGAATCCGTGCAATCGGACGTCAAGCACCTCGTCTCGATGCAGTACTTCACCGAGCACGGCCGTATCGAGGCCCTGAAAGACATCCTGAAGGGACCCGAGGAGCTGCACAAGGTGCTGGCCACGAAACTGCCGGAGATCAACGCCCTCAAAGCCGAATATCCGGACGCGCAGCTGAAGGAAGACGTCAACGACTTCCCGGCGCCGCGACTGGGACGGGGGCCCCTGGGCGGGACGGCTGTGGGCATGCCCAGCAAGAAGCAGCTCATCCCGTGGGGCATCAAGACCGTCGCCCGCCAGCTGATCAAGGCCCCGGGCCCGGAAAGCGCCGAAAGGCCGCAGGGTTATCTGGCGCACCGGGACAACCGGTGGTACCGGGTGGCGCACTATGACAGCGTGGTGGTCTCCAACGCGGAGGGCACGGGCGCGTCGTGGTACCAGCGGGACCCGAAGAAGCTCAGGTCGATGCTGACCGAAGCGACCAAGCTGCACGCGAAGCTGTTCCGCGAGTGGGACGGCCTTGCTGAGCGGTACCGAGGCGCGCTGGCGGAGATCAGCTCGATCGACGCGTGGAAGAAAACGTTCGAGGCGAACTCCAAGGATGGCAGCTAGATGGCTGGTCAAACCGACCAACTGATTAAGCCCGGAAGCGGGCGGGGCCTCCTCGACGTCTACGCCGACAGGTTCCTCCTCAAGCTGCTGGTACGCAAAGAGATCAAGGTCCGCTACCGCGGGTCAGTGCTGGGGCTCCTGTGGTCGTACGTAAAACCGCTCGTGCAGTTCCTGATCTACTTCGTTGCGCTGGGCGTCTTCCTGGATCTCCAGCGGGGCACACCCAACTACGCGATCTATCTCTTCGCGGGGATCGTGCTCGTGAATTTTTTCACGGAGTCCTTGTCCAACGCGACGCGCTCCATCGTGGACAACCGCGATCTCATTCGGAAGATCTACCTGCCACGGGAGCTGTTCCCCGTCGCCACCGTCTGGGTTTCTGCCGCGCATTTCTTTCCGCAGCTTCTGGTCCTCATCGGCGCCTGTCTTGTGGTGGGCTGGACTCCCTCGATCGTCCAGCTGGCCGCAGTCGTCCTGATCTTCCTGATGGTCGCGGTGCTCGCCACCGGCCTGGGCCTGCTGTTCGGGGCCATGAACGTTTATTTCCGCGACTCCGAAAACATCGTGGACATGATTGTCATGGTCGTGACGTGGGCCTCTCCCGTGCTTTACGTCTGGTCCATGGTGGAGCGGGCCATGGGGCCCTGGTTCTGGATCTACCAGCTGAATCCGATGACGGTCGCCGTCGAAGTCTTCCATTGGGCCTTCTGGGAGCCGACACTCAAAGCCGAACAGTCCGTGGCCGACGCCATGCCGCCGGAGCTGCTGACCGTATGGCTTCCGGTGTCCGCGCTCATCACGCTCGCCGTGCTGTTCCTCGGACAGCTGACCTTCCGCCGGCTTGCCGTCCACTTCGCACAGGAGCTCTGACATGACGTCGCATGGCCAAGTAGCCATTCTCTGTACCGATCTCCGCAAGCAGTTTGTCCTGCGCCACACCCGCTCCCTGAAAGAGGCCCTGGTCTGGCTGGTCAAGGGCCGAAAAGGAGATCTGTCCAAGAAATTCCTGGCGTTGAAGGACGTCTCCCTCGAGGTCAAGCAAGGCGAGACCGTCGCCCTGCTGGGGCTCAACGGTTCGGGCAAGTCCACGCTCCTGAAGCTCATCTCGGGGGTGCTGCAGCCCGACGGCGGGACCGTGCTCACCCGGGGCCGGGTGGCGGGGCTGATTGAGGTCGGCGCCGGCTTCCACCACGACCTCAGCGGCCGCGACAATGTGTACCTCAACGGCGCGATCCTCGGCATGACGGAACAGCAGATCGACGAGAAGTTTGACGCCATCGTGGAGTTCTCTGAGATCGGCGAGTTCATCGACACCGAAGTGAAGTTCTACTCGTCGGGGATGTACCTGCGACTGGCGTTCTCCATCGCGGTGCACACGGATCCGGAAGTCTTCCTGATCGACGAGATTCTCGCCGTCGGAGACGAACCGTTCCAGCGCAAGTGCATCGCAAAGATCAAGGAGCTGGCCGACAAGGGAAAGACCCTGTTTGTCGTCAGCCACGATCTGGACCTAGTCGCGACCGTGTGTGAGCGCGGTGTCCTGCTGGAGCACGGCGAAGTGGTCATGGATGGGGACGTGGACGCCGTCGTCTCGGAGTTGCGCCGTCGGTCCCTCAGTGAGACCTAGCCTTCCAGCCCATTGCAGTACAGTTACGTAGTCTTGAAGGCCGAAGCCTCCTTGTCAGTCTTCATCCCCAAATCGTTGAGAGTGGTGTTTCCGTGTCCTGGTGGCTGTCTTTGCCAGTGATTTTGCTTGCTGTGCTCGTACTTATCGTGCCCGGCCTCATTCTGTCCCTGGCCATCCGGATACGAGGCGTGAACTCGCTGCTTCTTGCCCCGGCTTTTACTGTCGGCATGGCTGGAGTCCTGGCCACGCTCTATTCCTTCCTCCATGTTCCGTGGGGGCCGGCAACTTTCCTCGGGGGAGTACTTGCCGTCTCGGCAGCCGCCTGGGCGATCAGGTACGCGGTCATCCGGAAAAGTCCGGAACCCCAGGCTGAGCCCCAGCGGCGCTCCCTGGTGCTCGCGGCCGGTCTCGGCGCGCTCGGAGCCGCATTGCTCATTGGGGTTCAGATGGCAACGGCGATGATATCGCCGGACTCCATCTCTCAGACTTACGACAACGTCTTCCATCTCAACGCCGTCCGCTGGGCGATCGACACACAGGACGCATCGCCGCTCAATCTCGGCGCCTTCACCGGGATCAGCGCCTACCCGGCGGGATGGCACGGCCTGGTGTCGCTCGTCGCGGAATTGAGTGGCGCCACGATACCCGTGGCGGTGAACGCCACAAACATTGCCATTGGGTCCGTCGTCTGGCCACTCGGCTGCCTCTACCTGGTCCAGGCGGTCGCCGGTCACCGGATTTCGACGACGGTCCTGGCCTTTGTCTTCGCGGCAGGATTCTCGACCTTCCCCATCCTGATGATCGATTGGGGCGTCCTGTACCCCAACCTTCTGTCCATCTCTGTCCTGCCGGCGGCGATTGGCATGGCGTTCACCGCGCTGAACCTGGGCCGGCACCACCGGCAAAGTTCCGTGGTTGTCTGGCTGAGCCTGGGGGTGGGCGTCGCGGGCGTTGCGTTGGCGCACCCGAGTACCCTGATGGCCTTCCTGGCGTTCATGGTCGCCCCGAGCGCGGCCATCTACTACTTCAAGATCCGCAGACTCTGGCCAGCGCGGTCCTCTTCCGAACGGCGCAGCATTATCTTGCTATCCGCCGCCTTCCTGGGGTGGCTGGTCGGGCTCGGAATCCTCTGGGGATTCCTGCGGCCGCCGGAGGGCTCGGCAGACTGGGGGACTGTGGAGACGCCACCCCAGGCCATCGGGGAGCTGCTGTTCAATGCCCCACTGGGCCGTCCGGCCCAGGAGGTCATCAGTATCTGCCTCCTCGTCGGACTTTGGAAGCTTTGGACGCTCAAGAGCCGACGCTGGCTCATCGGGGTCTACGCCACCGCGGCTATCCTCTTCTTTTTTGCTGCCGGTTATAACGGATCTCTGCGGCACTTCGTCACCGGTGTCTGGTACTTCGACAGCCACCGTCTTGCTGCCCTTCTGCCGGTGGCGACCATCGCCCCGGCCGTCATCGGGGCGGGCTATCTGTTCGATGCGGCCCGCAGGCTTCTCACCCCGACGGGGGAGTCCCGGATACCCGGACTCTTCGGCCTCGTGCGAATGCCGAAATCCGGCAAGGCGGTCGTCCTCTCCTCGCTGGCGGGCCTGACGGGACTCGTTCTAGTCACGCAGCTCGGCATAACGACCTTCGCCGCCCAGCAGGCGCACTGGCAGTACCGGAGCACTGCGCACTCTGCACTTCTTTCCCCCGACGAAAGAAGCATGCTTGAGCGCTTGTCGGCCAAGGTGGAGCCCGGCGCGGCGATTGCCGGACTCCCCAGCAGCGGCACCGCACTGGCCTACGCCTTCTCCGGGCGAACCGTCATACAGCCCCATATCCTGACGACCCATGGCTCCGACGTGGACGTGGTCAACGCCGGCCTGAAGGACTCCGCGACTTTCCCCGCTGTCTGTGAGGCAGTCCGCAAGCTCAATGTCAGGTACGTTCTTGACTTTGGCACCCGGACCGTCACCGGAACCCTCTCCGGCTACGGCGGAGTCATGGACCTGAAGCCCAATGAGAGTCTGGAGCTGATCGACAGCCAGGGCCCGTCCGCGAAGCTGTTCAAGGTGCGCGCCTGCTGGAACTAGGGCTCCGGGGCAGGAAATCCCGGAGCCCGCTCGTGCCAAAGATTTGCTCTCTGCACGGGCAGACGCCAAGATGGACGAATGCGCGGAATCATACTGGCCGGCGGTACCGGATCTCGGCTCCATCCCATCACCATGGGCATCAGCAAACAGCTCGTACCCGTCTACGACAAGCCGATGATCTACTACCCCCTCTCCACCCTCATCCTCGCGGGCATCCGCGACATCCTGATCATCACGACGCCCCACGACGAGGAACAGTTTCGGCGGCTCTTGGGAGACGGATCGCGCTTCGGGGTGAACCTGAGCTACAAGCAGCAGCCCGCTCCGGACGGTCTGGCACAGGCGTTCATTCTCGGGGCATCGCACATCGGCGACGAGAAGGTCGCGCTTGTCCTCGGCGACAACGTGTTTTACGGGCAGGGGATGGGCACGCAGCTGCGTAAACACTCCAACATCGACGGCGGTGCCGTCTTTGGCTACTGGGTCAAGGACCCCGGTGCCTACGGGGTGGTGGAATTCGATGACGCCGGCCGGGCGCTTTCCTTGGAAGAGAAGCCCGCGAAACCCAGGAGCCACTACGCGGTGCCGGGTCTGTATTTCTACGACAACGAGGTCGTGGAGATCGCCCGGGAGCTAAAGCCCTCGCCCCGGGGCGAACTGGAGATCACCGACATCAACAAGTCGTACCTCGAGCGCAACAAACTGCACGTGGAGATCCTTCCCCGCGGCACGGCCTGGCTGGACACCGGGACCATTGACGATCTGAACGACGCCTCCAATTTCGTGCGGACCGTGGAAAACCGCCAGGGCCTGAAGATCGGCGCCCCGGAGGAAATCGCGTGGAGGGTCGGTTTCCTTTCGGACGACGAACTGCGCGACCGTGCCGAGCCGCTCGTGAAGAGCGGATATGGGGCGTATCTTCTGGGCCTGCTCGACAACTAGCATCAAGGCAGCGAGTGCCTAGTCCACGGCTCCGGTGCTTCCCTGGACGCTTGGTGGCGCCGGGCCGCCGCCACGCGGACCCAAGAACCAAGGACCGGAGACAATACACGTGAACATGGATCCCGCCGAGTCGACCGAGGCCCTGAAAACGGGGCGGGGCGGTGCAGCCGCGAAGTCGTCGCGGGGCAGCATCTCCTTCGTGGGGTTGTCCTCGATCTTCGCCGCCGGCAGTGGCTACGCCATTTTCGTCCTGGCCGCCCGGGTTTTGCCCGTGGATCAGAACGCTGATTTCCTGGCGTTCTGGGGTGTGCTGTTCGGCTTGTTCGGCGTCATGACGGGCCTCATGCACGAGGCAACGCGAGCCGTGAAGTCGGCTTCGCTCAATGCCCGGCCGAAAGCTGACCGGGGCGCCCGCATCATCGGGTCCTCGGTCCTCATCGGTGCGGTTGTCGCTCTGGCGGTCGCGCTGAGCGGCACGTGGTGGATGCCCTCGCTGTTCAAATCGTCTACCCCGTTGCTTTCGGTCGGCCTCACCCTGGCCGTGGTGCTCTACGCCGGCCATGTCGGCCTGGCGGGAACGCTCGGCGGGCGGGAAAGCTGGGGCAGTTATGCTGCCCTGACGACAGCCGAATCCGGTCTCCGTCTCGCCGCCGTGGCAGCAGTGGCCGTGCTCGGTTTCGGGCTTGGAGGCCTGGAGCTAGCCGCGCTTTCCGGCACCCTCGTTTGGCTGGTGTTCGTTTTCTTGACACCCCAGGGGCGGGCCGCGCTGGGTCAGCGCGCCGACGTCGGAATGGGTGCCTACCTCCGGCGGTGCGGCTACTCGATGGCGACAGCGGCTTCCAGTGCCGTCCTCATCACGGGCTTTCCGGCCCTCATCAAACTCATGTCGGATGATGCTGAGTTCGCCCGCGCCGCCCCGCTGCTGCTGGCCGTGTCCCTAACCCGGGCGCCCATTCTGATCCCGCTGCAGGCGTTCCAAGGTTTGGTCATGACCAAGCTGATGGCTTCTGGACGCCCGCCGCACCGTAACCTTCTTGCGCCGCTGGGCCTGATCGCCGTCGGCGGCCTGGGAGCCGGACTCCTGGCCGCACTCATCGGCCCGTCGATCATGCTGATTTTCGGACCGGACTACCGCCTGGATGGACTATGGGTGGGACTCCTGACGGTGGACGCCGCCCTGCTTGCCGTGGTGACGCTGACGGGGACGGCAGCCCTCTCCGCCGGCCGGCATCGGGTCTATCTGGCGGGCTGGTTCACGGCGACGGCGGTCTCGGTTGCGCTGCTGGCCGTGCCCGCGCCGTTAGACTTGAAAGTGGTCTGCAGCCTTGCGGCAGGTCCCTTGGCCGGTTCCGCGGTCCATATCTGGGGCCTTTGGGCGGACCGACGTAGGGGCAACCGCTCATCTGCAGAAGAGAAAGGGATCTGACCAGCTTGCTGAATGCTCCGACTATTTCCGTGATCATGCCCTCGTACAACGTCGCCTCGACCGTCGTCCGGGCAATCGACAGCGTTCTGGCTCAATCGTATGAAGACTTCGAGCTCCTGATCATCAACGACGCCTCCACCGACGATACCGAGGCCGTTGTCCTGGATCGCCTTGCCGCCGTCGAGGACGACAGGCTGCGTCTGATCACCTTGGAGGCCAACGTCGGCCTGTCCGGCGCCCGGAACGCCGGCCTGGATGCGGCCGCGGGCGAGTTCGTCACCTTCCTCGACGCCGACGACGAGTACCTGCCGCAGTTCCTCCAGACGTTGCGCGACGAAATGGTCGGGGAGGTGGACATCGCCATCGCCGGGCACCTGGTAGTTCGCCCTGACGGGTCGCAGGCGCCGCGCCACAGCCGCTTCCTCGGCGAGTGCTCCGGGGAGCAGGCCATGCGCCACGCGATGTCAGACGGCCTGACCCCGTTCACGTGGGACAAGCTCTACCGGGCTTCGCTTTTCGCCGGCGTCAGATACCCGGTGGGGTCGACCCGCTTTGAAGACATGACCGTCAACATCATCCTGTATCCCCGGGCGAGGCAGGTCCGTAGCGTTAAGCCCCCGTTGCACAGGTACTACATCTCCGCGCAGTCCCTCACCTGGGGGCGCATTCCGACGCGGGCCGACACCGATCTAGCGTTGCGCGACCTCGACGCGCTGCTGCCCCAGCGGCTCAAGTCCGGAAGTAACGGCAGGTTCTACGCCAACATGAGGCTGCTGATAACCCTGATCACCGCCCAGAGCGCGATCATGAAGGTCAGGAACCAGCCCGCGGCCCAGGAGACCATTGATGATTGCCGCCGGGCGCTGAGCTACCGGCAAATCGGGCTGGCTGCCTTGACGCGGCCTCCGTTCGCCGCCGCGGCGTTGCTGCTGAAGGTCTTTCCGCGGCCCTTCGCGGCCCTCTACGTCCGGTACTCCGCCGCCAGTTACGGGCTGACCCAGTAAGCCCTGACAGGGCGACGCCGCTGGTTCGCGAGCTTAGTTCAGCATTTTCGATTGGTATAGATTGGTATATATGTCCCGCCCTCCCTTCAAGCGCGCGCTTGTCATCATGCCGGCATGGAATGAAGCAGAGTCAGTAGGCGCCACCGTCCGCGAGGTGCTGGCGCAGCCCATTCCCTACGATGTCCTGGTCGTAAACGACGGGTCAACGGACGATACGTCCGCTGCGGCTGCCGCTGCCGGCGCCCAAGTCCTTGAGCTGCCGTTCAACCTCGGAGTCGGCGGCGCCATGAGGGCAGGCTTCAAGTACGCTCAGCGACACGGGTACGATGCCGCCATCCAGGTGGACGCTGACGGCCAGCATGATCCCAAGGACATCCAGCGTGTTCTCGACGGCCTGGCGCACGCCGATATCGCCATCGGCGCACGCTTTGCGGACCGCGGCAACTACGTCGTACGAGGACCCCGCAAATGGGCGATGGTGTTCCTGGCCCGCGTGATCTCCGCGATGGCAGGCAAGCGGCTGACCGACGTGACCTCCGGGTTTAAAGCGGCGAACAGCCGCGGCATTTCCCAGTTCATTGACCACTATCCGGCCGAGTATCTCGGGGACACGATCGACTCGCTCGTGGTGGCCATCAAGTCGGGTTGCGTAGTCACCCAGGTTCCGGTGGAAATGCGTCCGCGTCAAGGCGGGACGCCAAGCCATAACCCGGCAAAAGCCGCCGTCTACCTGGGCCGGTCCGTATTTGCGCTGCTGTTCGCGCTCACGCGCAGGCCCTCGCACCTAGAAGACCAGAAGGTCTTCACCGAAGGGATATGATCATGGGGGTATTCGCAGCCTTCGTCTTGGCTCTGCTGATAGTCGTGGTTGTTTTTGAGATGCTCCGGCGCAAAGTGCTGCGTGAAAAATACGCCGCGCTCTGGCTCGTCGTAGGGCTCGCGACGCTTGCCCTGGCAGCCTTTCCCCAGCTCCTGGCTGCAGTCGCCAGTGCAGTAGGAGTTCAGGTCCCGTCCAACCTGCTCTTTGCCCTGAGCATCCTTCTCGCCCTGGGTGTCTGCCTGCATCTCTCGTGGGAGATCTCCGTTGTGGAAGATGAAACGAGAGTCCTGGCCGAGGAGTCCGCGATTCTGCGGGCTGACCTGGAACGCCTGGAAGCCCGGCTCGACGCCGAGCTGGCGCGTCAGCGGTCGGCCGTGGAGAGCCTCGAAAAGCCGATCGAATAACGCAAGATTCCGCACCGGACCGGGGCACGGCCCCGTCGGTGCTCACCTGAAGCTCTAAAGAACGGACCATTCATGGCAGTCGACATCTTCATTCCGTACTGGGGAGATCCCGAGTACATGAAAGAAACAGTACAAAGCGTCCTGCAGCAGGACAATCCGGATTGGCTACTGACCGTCGTGGACGACGCCTATCCCGATCCGGAGATCAAGAACTTCATGGCCGGCATCTCCGATCCGCGCGTCAAGTACATCCGGAAGGAAGTCAACGCCGGCATCACGGAGAACTACCGCAGCTGCGTCGAGCTGGCGACGGAGGACATCATGGTGATCCTCGGCTGCGATGACGTTCTGATGCCGAACTATGTGGATGTGATTACCCAGGCGCACGCCCAATTCCCGGACGCCGCCATCATCCAGCCGGGCGTCCGCGTGATCGACGGCCAGGGGCGCCCCACACCCACCCTCGTTGACGTCGTCAAGCAGAAGGTGGTGCGGCCCCGGGGCGGCGGCATGCAGATCCTGGCCGGTGAGGCCATTGCGTCGAACCTCATGCACGGCGACTGGCTTTACTGGCCATCGCTTGCGTTCCGCACCGAGAAGATCCGCGAGGTCGAATTCCGCGATGGTTTTCCGATCATCCAGGACCTCGCCCTTGTGATGGACATGATCTACCGCGGCGCCCAGCTTCTCGTGGTACCGGCAGTCTGCTTTTCTTACCGGCGGCACTCCAACAGTGCGTCCTCGTCCAAGCTTATCGACGGGTCGCGGTTCGACGGTGAGCGCAGCTACTTCGCGGTCGCCGCAGCTCAGGCCCGGGAACTGGGCTGGAAGAAAGCAGAGCGCTCGGCCAGGCTTCGGCTCACTTCCCGGGCCCATGCGCTCTCACTTCTGCCGAAGGCCGCCCTGCGCCGCGACGCGGCAGGATTCATGGCCCTTGCCCGCCATTCGATCGGTTCCTAGCACCACCTCCCGAAAGGTCCATTGTGTCCCAAACCAGTAGTGCCCTTCGCCCCGGAGGCACCGTAATCGTCACAGGCGGTGCGGGCTTCATCGGCTGCGCGATCTCCCCAGCGCTTGTTGAAAATTTTGACCGTGTGGTCGTTGTCGACAACCTGCACCCCCAGATCCACTCGAGCGGATCCCGCCCGGCAGAACTCGCTGCTGGCGCGGAACTGGTGGTCGCCGATATCACCCTCCCCGAAACCTGGGACAAGGTTCTCCAGGATGTCGAACCCGACGTCGTGATCCATCTGGCCGCCGAAACCGGCACCGGGCAGTCCCTCGAAGAGTCGACGCGGCACGCGCACGTCAACGTCGTCGGCACCACGCAGCTGCTCGACGGGCTCAACCGGAGCGGCCGGCTGCCCCGGCGCATCGTGCTGTCATCCAGCCGAGCCGTGTACGGCGAGGGAGCATGGCGCAGGCAGGACGGATCGCTTTTCCATCCCGGACAGCGCACGAGCGAAACGCTGGACCTGGCGCAGTGGGACTTCCCTGACGCCGAGCCGACTGCCATGAAGGCCTCCGAGACGTTCCCGGCGCCGGCGAGCGTGTACGGCGCAACGAAGCTGGCGCAGGAGAATATCCTGCAGACCTGGGCCAACGCCTATGGGGTCGAGACCGCCATCCTCCGCCTCCAGAACGTCTACGGTCCCGGACAGTCGCTCATCAACCCGTACACCGGCATCATGAGCCTGTTCTGCCGCATGGCCAAGAGCGGCAAGTCCATCCCGCTCTACGAGGACGGCAACGTCCGCCGCGACTTCATCCTGATTGACGATATCGCCTCGGCGATCGTCGCAGCGGCCGTTTCGGCCGACGTGTCGAAGGAGCCGTTGGACATCGGATCGGGCGAGTTCCAGACCATCGGCACTGCCGCGCGCCTGATCGCCGAGCACTACGGGGCGCCGGAGCCCCACGTCAGCGGCCAGTACCGGCAGGGCGATGTCCGCCATGCCTGGGCGGACATCGAGGCGGCCCAGCGTGTCCTGGGCTGGACCCCCAAGGTCCACCTGGCCGAGGGGATCGAACGACTCGCCACCTGGATTGACGAACAGCCGGACGTGCAGCCCGCCTGATCTCACCGATGCAAAAAGGGGGCAGCCGCTGGTGCGGCTGCCCCCTTTTTTTGGCATCTCAGGAACCGGGCGGGATGCCGGCCAAGGCCGGCAACTCGGTTTGTCAGTCGTCGACGGGTCCAAGCAAGGGTTCCAGCAAGTTCCAAGTCTCGGTGTTGCAGGAGTTGTCCTGGCGGAAGCTGTTCCGCACGGACCGGTCGTTGACGGCGCCGAAGACATCGGCAATGTCCTGGTTCCCGGTTCCCAGGCACTTGTCGTCCGACTTGGCCAGGTCGCGAACCAGCACCTCCGGCGACGTCGCTACGACCTCGCAGGCCTCGTCTCCGCCCGGAAAATCTGTTCCTGCCACGGCCGAGGATCCAACGCACACAAGGTGCCGGGTCGCGGCGGGGGCTGCGTTCGACGGCAGCAGGCTCACGGTCAGCCGGACGTCAGGAGTGGCAGTGGCCGCCGGGTACGTCGGTGGGGCCGTCGATGTTGCAGTGGCTTTGGGCGTCACCGTGGGACGTTCCTGCGGATTGTCGAAGCTGCAGGCGGTCAATAGGGCGGTCATAGCAACGAGGACAATCGTTGCCGGCAGAACGGGTCGCATGATGCTCCTTGGCAGATGTACAAGCCTCTACGTTACCGGATCTGCACAGGCAGCCCGGGAGTGGACGGTGCTCGGCGATGTCCCGGGCGGACTGATCAAGCTGACTGCTGGCCAACCTGGCCGGGTGGCCAGATAGTCTGTAGGGATGCAGAAAATCCTCGTCACCGGCGGCGCCGGTTTCATCGGTTCCAACTTTGTCCACTACGTACTGGAGAACACGGACCACCACGTCACAGTCCTTGATAAGCTCACCTACGCTGGCAACACGGAGTCGCTGGCCGGCCTCCCCGGGAACCGCTTCCGGCTGGTTCAGGGCGACATCTGTGATGCCACAGTCGTCGACGGACTGGTCGCTGAATCGGATGTTGTGGTCCACTACGCGGCGGAATCGCATAACGACAACTCGCTGCACGATCCGCGCCCGTTCCTGGATACCAACATCATCGGGACCTACACGCTGATCGAGGCCGCCCGGAAGCACAACAAGCGCTTTCACCACATCTCCACCGACGAGGTCTATGGCGACCTCGAGTTGGACGACCCGGAACGCTTCACGGAGGACACCCCGTACAACCCGTCCAGCCCCTACTCTTCCACCAAGGCGGGCTCGGACCTGCTGGTGCGCGCGTGGGTGCGTTCCTTCGGTCTGCAGGCAACGATCAGCAACTGCTCCAACAACTACGGCCCCTACCAGCACGTGGAGAAGTTCATTCCGCGCCAGATCACCAACGTGATCGACGGGATCCGCCCCAAGCTGTACGGCAAGGGCGAGAATGTCCGCGACTGGATCCACGCCAACGACCACTCCTCGGCCGTGCTCGCGATCATTGACAGGGGCCGGATCGGCGAAACCTACCTGATCGGCGCCGACGGCGAGAAGAACAACAAGGACGTCGTCGAGCTGATCCTGAAGCACATGGGACAGTCAGGTGACGCCTACGACCACGTGGTGGACCGCCCGGGCCACGACCTGCGCTACGCGATCGACTCCTCGAAGCTGCGCAAGGAGCTGGGCTGGGAGCCGCGGTTCGCGGACTTCGAAGCCGGAATCGAGGACACCATAGCGTGGTACCGGAATAACGAACAGTGGTGGCGCCCGCAGAAGGCGGCTACGGAAGCCAAGTACAAGGAACAGGGCCAGTAAAAGATGTCGATCGAGTTCTCGAAGAAGCTCACAGCCCACGAGACCGCCATTCCCGGCGTCGTCCTCTACGACCTTCCCGTCCACGGCGACAACCGCGGTTGGTTCAAGGAGAACTGGCAGCGGGAAAAGATGGTGGCGCTGGGCCTGCCGGACTTCCGCCCGGTGCAGAACAACATCTCCTTCAACGAGAAGACAGGCACCACCCGGGGGATCCATGCCGAGCCCTGGGACAAGTTCATTTCCGTGGCCACGGGCCGGATCTTCGGTGCCTGGGTTGACCTCCGTGAGGGCCCCTCGTTCGGCGCGGTGTTCACCGCCGAGCTGGACCCCAGCCAGGCCATCTTCATCCCACGCGGGGTGGGCAACGCGTTCCAGACGCTGGAAGACAACACCGCCTACACCTACCTGGTCAACGACCACTGGTCCGCCGACGCCCAGGGCCAATACACCTTCTTGAACCTGGCGGACGAGACGGCGGCCATCGCGTGGCCGATACCGCTGGAACAGGCTGAGCTATCAGACAAGGACAAGGCGCATCCGCGGCTCGCGGACGTTGTGCCGATGCCGCCGAAGAAAACCCTCGTCGTCGGCGCCAATGGCCAGCTGGGCACCGCGCTGCGGGAACTGTACGACGGCGACCCCTCCGTCGAGTTCGCCGGCCGTGCGGAGTTCGATCTGGGCAGTGAGGCGTCCTTCACCGCAACGAACTGGAAGAACTACTCCACGATCATCAACGCGGCCGCCTACACCGCCGTCGACACAGCCGAAACGCCGGAAGGGCGCCTTGCCGCCTGGCAGACCAACGTCACGGCCGTCGCCCGCCTGGCCCGGATCGCCGTCGAACACGACCTCACCCTGGTCCATGTCTCCTCGGACTACGTTTTCGACGGTACTCAGGCGGTCCATACCGAGGATGAGCCGTTGTCGCCGCTCGGCGTGTATGGCCAGACCAAGGCCGCCGGGGACGCCGTCGTCAGCGTGGTCCCGCGCCATTACATCGTGCGCACCAGCTGGGTCATCGGTGCGGGCAACAACTTCGTCCGGACCATGGCATCGCTGGCAGGCCGGGGGATTGAGCCCTCGGTCGTGAACGACCAGGTGGGGCGCCTGAGCTTCACCGCGGACATCGCCGCCGGGATCCGGCACCTGCTGGACACGGTCGCGCCCTATGGCACCTACAACCTCAGCAATGACGGGCAACCCCAGTCCTGGGCCGACATCGCCGCCGAGGTCTATGAGCTGACGGGTAAGCCAAGGGCGGCCGTGACGGGGGTCAGCACCGCGGAGTACTTCAAGAACAAGCCGGCTGCCCCCAGGCCACTGAACAGCGCTCTCGACCTTGGCAAGTTGGCGGCCCAGGGATTCCAGCCTCGGAACGCGGCAGCGGCACTGGCAGCTTATGTGCGTGAACCCCACTCCCAGAGCGAATAGCCAAGATCTCCCCAAATTAACCGCAGTATCACCGAAGCAATTTGGAACTCCACCGGAATGACCCCTAGCGCCTAGCTCCCAGCCTTTAGTATGTTGTGGGCCCACCCCGTGAATAGATCTGGCTTTCGGTACGCCGGATCAGATTCTTACCGTGTGGGAGAACACAACAGACTAAAAAGGGGAAACTTTGCATAGGCTAAAAATCGCCGGCGTGCAATTTCCGACGGGTATGCAGAGGTTAAGAACATCCCGCAGGATTATCGGATCCGGCCTGGCGGCAATGCTCTTTGTCGCCACGGTCGGCGTTCTGCCCGCATCAGCGGCACCGGTGGACCAGGATCCGGCTCCGATCCCTCCGCCGGTGTCGGACCTGATCCCCAAGGTCCCCGGAACACCGGTGAAGCGATCCACCGAGGCCGCCCAGGCACAGGCTGCAGGGCCGATCGCCGTGACACTCGTGACCGTGCAGCTCGCCGACAAGTCCCTGCAGGACTTCAATTCGATGTCCCTTGACGCTGCACGGAACTCGATATCGTCGGCTGACTCCTATTGGGGTTCCACAAGCAACGGCCGGATATCCATGAGCGTTGCCCGCACTGTCGCCGGGCACCAATCGGCCGCCCGGTCGACGGATTCGTTCGAAGTGATGATGGGGACGATCAGCAGGGAGCTGCGGTGGTCCTACGGGGCAAACCAAGTCCTGGTGGCCTTTGTCCCGAACGCGGACCTCAACTACCAGGGCACGGCAGGTATTCAAGGCGGGGGATGGTCGAGCGGAAATAACGGTGGCCGCATCCTCATGCCGAAGCCGGGGGGACTGACGAACAGCGTGGTCAGCCACGAGTTCGGCCACGTCTTCGGCTTGATGCACGCGAACAGCCTGCAGTGCACCAACGGAAAATCGGACGTGGCACGCACCAGCTACGAAACGTGGGCTGACAGAGCGTGCACCTCCCGGGAGTACGGTGACAGCACCGACATCATGGGCGTGAGCCAGTATGCAATGCCGGCACTGAACGCGGCCCTGTTCGATTTCGGAGGATTCGGGCGCGGAGACGAGATCATCAACCTTGGCAAGGTCGAAGGGAAAAACAGTTTCACCCTCACAGCATGGGCCAGCCAGGCACCACGACGGGCGCTGAAGTTCACCGATCCGACGAGCGGCGAAGTCTACTTCGTACAGGTTCGCCTGCCCGTGGGACAGGACGCCTCGACGGCGGCTGGAGGCAACAAGGGCGTCGAGTTCCTGAAAGCCGATCTTGATTCCGGCGGTTCAGCCTCCCTGTTGATTCCGCCGTCCACATTGCCCTTTCTGGGCTGGTACAACAAGAACCACGCCTGGCAGGCAGGAAGCGCCTTCACCACTGAAGGCGGAACACGTGTTTCCGTCAACTGGATCTCCGGCTCCGCGGCCAACGTGACCGTTACCGAGCCGCCGTCGAGCGCTGCGCAAATCCGCGCTGCGGCGGCACTGCACCCCGAATTGGGGGCCCCGACGTCCGGGATCGTTGAGGGTCTCAAGGACGGCGGCCAGTACCAGACGTTCCAAAACGGTGCTGTAATCTGGTCGCCGAAGACCGGAGCGCACGCCTCGCAGGGGCTCAGGGGAGTGTGGCAGAAGTACGGCCTTGAAAATGGGCGGCTTGGCTACCCGCTGACGGATGAATACCCGAGCGGAAACGGCGGCGTCACCCAGGACTACCAGGGCGGCGCCATCACATGGTCGCCCTCGGCCGGGGCCCATGCATTGATGGGGGCCATCGTAGGCAAGCACCGGGCCTTCGGCGGCGCCAGCGGAACGCTGGGTTATCCCCGGACCGATGAAATAAACGGCATCAAGGACAACGGCTCCTACCAAGAGTTCGAACGCGGTGTCATCCACTGGAGCCCAGCGACAGGCGCTCGTGTCTCCCAGGGCGAGATCCGCTGGGCTTGGGGCGGCTCCGGCTATGAGTCGGGCATGCTGGGTTATCCGGCCAGCGACGCTTCATGCGGTCGACTCAACGGCGGCTGCCTCCAGTGGTACCAGCGAGGATCCATCATGTGGTCTCCGAAAACCGGCGCCCGCATTCTCACCGGCGGGATCGCCGGCACCTGGTACGGGATGGGAGCCGAGGGCAGCGCCCTCGGCTATCCGACCAGCAACGAAGCAGGCGGCCTGAAGAACGGCGGTGTCTACCAGATGTTCCAGAACGGGGCGATCGTGTGGTCACCCACAACTGGCTCCTGGGCTTCCAAGGGACCGATCCGCGGCGCATGGGCGAAGCTCGGCTTTGAAAACGGCCGCCTCGGTTACCCCGTGTCGAGCGAATACTCCATCGGTGCCGGGGCGACAGAGCAGAAGTTCCAGGGCGGAACCATCAAATGGCTTCCCTGGTGGAACGACGTCGCCATTAGCTACAAGTAAATCCCCGCCGCCGGCCGCGATACGCGCCCGGCGGCGACCAGAGAGGCCGCGACTGAGACCAGTCCCGGCCTCTCTGGCTACGTACGTTGTGACCAATCTGGGCGGCAGCCCGACAACGACGGCGTAGGATGGACTGTCCTCAAATTTCCTAAATCCCACGGAGCCTACATGCCGAGCAGTACTGACCGCAGCGGATTGTTGTTCGGATCGAAGCTCAATCCGCGACGGAACAGCCTGAATCTCATCCGGCTCGTTCTGGCTCTCGCGGTCCTTGTCCATCACAGCTGGCCGCTGATGGGGCTCGGCAATGAACCAAAATTTGCCGGAGAGTCCCTGGGCGGCTGGGCGGTCGCCGGGTTCTTCAGCATCAGCGGCTACCTGATTACGGGTAGCCGCTTCAGCAATCGGCTCGGTGACTTTCTCCTCCACCGCGTTGCCCGCATCATGCCGGCCTTCCTGGTGTGCCTCGTGGTCATGGTTGCAGTTATTGCCCCGCTGGGACACGTGGCCACGAAGGGCACGCTGAGGGGCTATTTCTCCACCGGCACGACTCCGTTGGATTATTTGTTCTCAAATATGTTCTTGAAGGTCCAGCATTACGACATTGCTGGCGGGCCGTATGACGTTCCGTATCCGGGCGCCTGGAATGGGTCCCTATGGTCCTTGTACTACGAGTTCGTTTGCTACCTGATTATTGCCGCGTTCGCCTTGTTCGCGATCGTCAAGAAGTCACCCTGGCCCGTGACCCTTGCCTTTGCCGCCAGCATCCTTGTGCAGGCGAATATCGAGCGGGTTAGCGTCTTCATGGGCCAGAACTTCGATTTCGTGCTCCTGATGCGGCTCCTGCCGTTCTTCCTCGGTGGCGCGGTGGTGTTCGTGTGGCGTCACAGAGTCGGGCTCCACTGGATCCCCGGGGTTCTGTCTATCCTCGCGTCCTTGGTCATTGTTTCGGCCTTCCCAGGGTGGGGCGGTCCGGCCTCCGGAGCCTTCGTGGCGTACGCCTTCCTCTGGATCTCGTCCTGGCTGCCCAGCCCCGAGTTCATTCACCGCAACGACATTTCCTATGGGGTGTACATCTACGCCTTCCCCATCCAGCAGCTGCTGGCCGTCTACGGCCTTCATCGGCTTGGCCTGGTGCCCTACACGGTCGCGGCCACGGTCATCACGATCGGCCTGGCACTCGCCAGCTGGTTTATTGTCGAGCAGCCGGTCATGAATCGGGTTCGGAAGCCAAAGCCCAAGCAGCCAGCCCCCTCGGCTGAATCAGCGTCTGCACCGAACCTTCAACCGGTGGCTCCGGCACCGCTTGAAGCAGCCGCCTCCGCCTCCGGCAACAGATGAGCGACCTAAGCGGGGAAGCCGTGACCGCCACGGACGCCGGACTGAGGCAGCGGGTCCGACGAGACTCTCCTCGCAAGGATGCGCCGGGCTCCGATCGACACCGGCACGGCGCATCGCGTGCCCGCCGCGTCGCGCGGGCCGCGATTGTGGCTGCCGCCATTCTGCTCGCAGTGGTGGCCGGACGGGTCCTCGGAAGTGCAGGCGGATTCGCTGTCCTGGCGCTCTCGGGGATTCTGCTGTTGGCCGTACCTACGGCTCGTTCTTTTTCGCGTCGGGTGCTCATCGCCTTGACGATTGTTTTTGGGGTTGCACCGGTTCTGTGGTGGATTCCGTTTCCTCTTCCAACTCTCGGACGAGCCACTTTCCTGCTTGCAGTGACCGCAGCCGGGCTGGGGGCCTGGGTAGCGTACGGACGGGATCCGCGGTCAAGGCTGCGCCGGCTCATCCCGCAGATGCGGCTCATCGACTCGCTTCCGTTGATCGTCGCCTTGATGTCCGCCGGAACGCTCATCAATTTCCTCAAGGCCAGGACGGCAAGCGATGCAATGACGCTGCTGGCCATGAGCTGGGACAATGCATCGCATTTTGACATGTACTACATGTTGCGGACGCACGGCCAGATTATCGGGGCCCTGGGCAATTCGCCTGATGGAAGCGCATGGCACTTCTACAACTACCCGCAGGGCTTCCATTCCACGGTGGCCCTGCTGGCCGAACTGGTCAGGGGGCCGCTCACGGCTGACCTTGGCGGGGAACTGGTCAGCTACACGATACTGAGCGCCGTTGCCGCCATCATGGCGGTCACCCTCGTCGCTGCCGCCCTGTGTTCCCTTCCTTTGTTCCGGCGCAGCTTCAGCGTTGCTGCCCCGGTGGTCGTCTTCGTGTCTGCAGGGTGGATCTATGGCCCCGGCGCCGCCGCCACGATGCACGGTTTTCAGAACTTCTACGTCGCGGTAGCACTTGTTGCTGCGTTCTTGGTGCTGATGGTGCTCCAGGTGCGGCTCTTCCAGCCCCTCACCCTCGTTGCCGCGGTGGCCGCCGCCGTCGGTGTGGCGCATAACTGGGTTCTACTGGGCACACTCCTCATTGGAGCCTGCGCCATTCTCGTCATTCCGTGGAACCGTCGACGCTGGGCCGGGTCCCGCCGCAATTATCTTCTGGCAGCCGGTACCGCCATCTTCGCGATCCTCGCTCTCCTTCCTGCCCTGCGCCAGTTGTCGTCCATCTCGGCCGATGACGTGCTGTATGCCGTGGGCGGGGTTCCCGCACCGGACTATGGCAGAGCGGCGGCCATCGTAATTGGTGCCCTCGGGGTGAGCCTGCTGGCCGGTGCGAGGAGCAGGAACCGGGACTTCACATCTACTGTCCGCCAAACCGACCGGATGGCGGCCGGGGCGTGGACGGTCGTAGCCGGTCTCATTGTGGTCGTGTTCATGGCTGTTGCCCAGATCTCGAAGTCCGGGGCGTTGTCCTACTACTCGATCAAGTACGTTCTCGCCCTTGAACTCATTGCACTGGTGGTCTTAGCGATGGGTGTGGTCAGCCTCCTCGGCGCGGCCCCCGCCGGACGCCTCAGGACCTCATGGCGGGGCATCCTTGCCACGCTGCTCCTGATGGCGGCCGTAACGCAGGGATTCGGCCTGACGCTCGATACCAGATCGATAGGGCTGACGCCGAGTTCGACGTCGGCGCTTGAGTTCGAGAAGCAGCAGAAGGCGCTGGACGCACCCGTGCCGAGGCATGTGGCGGCCCTGCTGACGGCGGTGGAATCCAACGGCGGCGCACCCGCTGCGTACCTGACGACGTACGGGAAGGAATTTGACGCCATCCTGGCTTACCAGTGGTACGAAGGATTGACCCGGACGTACACGGAGAAGTCGGCAGCGTTAATGCCACACCTTTTCCCGCTGTGGTCCGGAGTCGAGGGCCTGCAACCCGTTGTCAAGGCGTTGAGGGAAGCGGAGCCAACCCTGAAAATCATCGTCGATCCCCATGACGAGGAGCTTTTGCGCCGGATACTGGGGGATGCGCGATAGCTCGACGCGGCCCCCGCCGTTTGCCGCGCTGATTCTTGGCGTGGCCGCTGCGGCGTCGTTAGCGTTCTGCATCGAGCGGGGCACTCCTGCCAAAACCCAAGAAGCGGGTTCCGTGAGATCACGGAACCCGCTTCTTGGGATTCTTACACCGTTGGCGTGAGCAGGCTCAGAGGTTCGCCGCTCGGGCGAGCTTCAGCATGGAGTCCTTGCCGGTGGCGTGGTCCCAGGCGCTAGCGTGGGGTAGGGCCACGATGAGCCTGGTTACCCGCGCCCCGTCCACGGAAACCAGCACGAATTCCGTGGAATCGCTCAGTGCCATCATCGAGTACTTTGCCGGGTGCTGCAGTCCCGGCACGTCCTCAGGGGCGTCCAACAGGGCGTAGGGGTTGGCCCGGGCGACTTCCTGCCCGCTTGGGTAGGTGATGATCTGTACCGTCAGCGCGTTCGTCGTGGCACCGCCGGGATCGAAAGCGTGAATGCATGAATCGTAAACGACGCCGTCTGCCGTGCGCTCCGCGTCCGGCTGCGCCGGCTGCAGCGAAGCTGCGACCGTGCCCAGGGACGCCTGGATTGCTGGGCCGTCCAGGAGTCCACAGGCTACCGACGCGCTGGTCGGCAGCACGGTTCTCCCGTCCCTGGCCGTCTCCGGCGCAGCCGGGGCGGATGATGAGCCCGGGGAACTGGCGTCAGCGCTGCCCTGTTGCGAGGTACATCCGGAGACCAGGACCGCCACGACGGCTGCCGCCGACACGAACGTCCCGAGCCTCGGCCTAACGGAAGACATCGGCGTCCACTCCCATGATGAGGCGGTCGCCAGGTGCCGCAGAGCGCAGGTAACGGATGACGTCGCTCTCAGCCAGTGCGATGCATCCCCAGGTTCCGACGGGGTTGGCATGGAGGAAGATCGCGAATCCGGCATTCATCGTAATGGGGGCGTCAGGCGGCCTGTTGTAGTTGATGACAGCCCCCTGACGGTAGTCGCCCTGTCTACGAGTAGCGTAGTACCACATGTTTTCGTCCGGGAAGATGTCCGCCGAGGATTCGAAGTACTTGTTGTAGTTCGAATTCAGGCGGCCGCCCCAGCGGGAATATGGGTTGAGCGTCCGGTACGGAAGCGCCGTGCCGGGGTTCGATAGCCCAAACGCCTCAGTGACGCTGAAAGACCCTGTGGGCGAGAACTTTCCGGTGGTAGGACCCGTGGCGACGCCCGGGCGGGCGAACCCGCTTTCCCCATCCGCTCCCCGCGCCGCCCATTCGAGCGAATATCCCCAGGACTGGCGGACACAGTTGACGAAGTTGACAGAGGTGGAACCGTAACTCTGGGCGACGGCGAAGCTGACCCGCGCGGCCCCCGCATGGGGGTACTTGGCCGCTCCACGGCCGAGTGAGGCGCAGTAGCCCCACGGTGAGATCGAGGAGCTCAGGGCACCGCGTGAGGACCAGGTGTACGTGCCGTACTGGAATTCCTGGCGGCAGGATCCGGCCCAGCAGGACTCGTCGGCGACGGGGTACCCGAGAGCGCTTGAGGGGCCGCCCCGCTGCCGGTAGCCGTTGTAGAAGGCCCCGGAAATGGCATGCGTGCCGGCGCTGGCGGCGTAGTAGATCGCCCCGCCCTGGAAGGCCTGCTGGCATCCTCCGGCGGCCAGACCACACTTCTCGGTTTCAACCGGATATCCGAGCGCACCGTTCTCCGCTCCCAAGGCTGACCAGCGCGCAAGGATGGCGTTCATGACGGGGTTCGTTCCCACGCCCGGCGCGTAGAAGATGCCGCCGTTCTGGAACGTCTGCACGCACCCGCCGGCGGCGAGGCCGCAGCGCTCAATGCCGGTCGGGTATCCGAGCGCGCCGTTTTCGGCTCCGAGCCCGGTCCACCGCGCGAGGATGGCGTTCATGACCGGGTTGGTCCCGACGCCGGGAACGTAATACATCGCACCCCACTGGAACGGCTGCATGCACGCACCGTTCCTCAGGCCGCACTTCTCGACACCGGTCGGATATCCCAACGGTCCGGTTTCGGCGCCAAGGCCTGTCCATCTGGCAGCGATACCGTTCC
The DNA here is from genome assembly GCA_025464875.1 of Arthrobacter sp. Taxonomy (GTDB): domain Bacteria; phylum Actinomycetota; class Actinomycetes; order Actinomycetales; family Micrococcaceae; genus Arthrobacter. The sequence continues at coordinate 26,587 of JAODMV010000036.1, forward strand.
AGACTTCGAACGTTCCGCTGTTCGGCACGTAGTACACGGCGCCGCCCTGGAAGGTCTGGCGGCATCCTCCGCCGCTGAGGCCGCATTTCTCTTCGTTTGTCGGGTAGCCCAGTCCGCCCTTGAGGCTCCCGAGCTGTGCCCACCGCAGGGCAATGGTGCCGCGAACTGACTTGGCGCCGAGGGCCGACGACCAGGCAATCGATCCCTTAGCAAATTCACCATGACAGCCGTCCGCGGCGAGGCCGCACGCGATCGCGCCCTGGGCGGCGCCGAGAACTCCCGTCTCGCCGCCCAGTTCCAGCCACCGGGCCTTGATGGCCTGCTCACCCGCGGTCGGCTGCCCCGCTGCGGCTTCGGACGATACTTCCGGTTCCGCGGGCAGGGTGGCCGACGGCGCCGGGCCCGCTGTCGGGGCCGGATCCGTTCCTGGATCCTCAGACGGCAGAGGCGCCGGCGTTGGCTGCGGGGACGCCGAGGTCGCTGCGGACGGCTGGGGGGTCGGCGTTTCAGTGCCGGCATCCGTGCCGGACGAGGATGATGTGCCGCTAGGAGTGGGTGAAGGCTCGGCCCCCGGCGGAGCGGGGAGGGCCAGGGCCTGTACCCCCATGGACGTTGTCAACGCAACGGCCAATAAGGCCGTCAGAAGTGGGCGAGTCCACTTTAGTGTTCTGTTCATTTTTCTTTCCCCAGCATTTTTGGCATTACTCGTGAAGCCTAGCCGCATGCCTCCGCCTACCGGCTATTGAGACGAAATCCGTTGTTGGATCGTTGCCAGTTTCCGGACTTTCTCGCAGCGCAATTCCAGCGGTCTGGATTTCTTTATGAGCGGCGCACAAATGCCGGGCGGCCCCGGCCGCACGACGACCTGGATTCAAGGGTTAAGACCACGTCAGCGCCGAGTGACCCTCACCCCGGTGGCCGGGGTCCAAGTCAGTATCGCCCCCTGGAATACCTGACGGCAGTTTGTTGAAGTCGAGCAGGTCTCGTTACTCAGCGGATAGCCCATCCAGCCGTACTCGAATCCTTGACTGGCCCAGACGCCGCGGATTGCTCCAAAGGGGCTGAAGAAGGCCCCGAGTCCTGGTCCCCAGACAATGGCCCCGGTTTCGTACATTTGGTAGCAGCCGCCATTTTTGGAACCACAATGCTCTGGCGATGTGGGGTAACCCGGCCTGCCGTTTTCGAAGCCGAATGAACCGTACGTTCCGCGGATAGCGCCGAAAGGACTCGGGTGGGCGCCGGTGCCGGGCGACCACAAGATCGCGCCGCCCTGGAACATCTGGTAGCAGCCGGCCTTCGTCAATCCGCAAATCTGGCCGCTCGCGGGATAACCGAGGTAGCCGTTTTCGAATCCGGTACCGGCATAGGTCGAACGGATCGGCCCGTTCTTGCTGATCTGGGCGTTTGTTGCCCCCGACCAGAGGATGGCGCCGCCCTGGAACATCTGATAGCAGCCCCCGTTCTTCAGCCCGCAAAATTCGGGGCCCATGACCGGGTAACCCAAGGGTCCGTTTTCAAATCCCGTGCTCTGGTAAGCGCCGCGGATCGCGCCGTTATTGCTGGTGTGTGCCCCGGAGGAAGGCGACCAGAGGATCGCACCCCCCTGGAAGATCTGGTAGCATCCGCCGTTCGTCAGTCCGCAGGTAACCCCGCCCCATGCTCGGCCGAGCACGGATGCGGAATCGGCCGCCTCCTGTGCGATCGCCGAGGTGGCCGCCTTAGCGCTGCTCCCGGCAAACTCCCGGAGACTGGCCAGGTCGCCGTTCCAGACGTTCGAATCTCCGCCGCCGGCGAAGGGGCCGCTCTCGCTGTATTGCCAGAAGCTGTAGCCGCTCCAACTGGATGGCAAGGGGCCAGCGTCGTTAGTGGGAGAGCTGGGCCAACGCGCGATCCAGAGGGGGAAGTCACCGAAACCGGCGGCGTCCCCGGTGCAGTAGTTCCACCAGGAGGTGGTGGTGTACATGACCGGCAGACGCCCCGTCAGGGCCAGCATGGTGTTGCCAAAGTCCCGAGCCCAGGACGCCAGCTCACCCGGAGACATGTCGTAGCAGGTGTTGCCCTGGTAGAACCCGTTGATGGTCTGACCCGCGTAGGGGTTGCCCTCAAAATCCAGGACCGGAGGGAGCGTGTAGCCGTCGGCACTCCAGCCGCCCCCGCCCCGCACGAAAAGACGGGCCTGGTCCGCGCCCGAAGACGCCATCGGATTGGCGAAATGGTACGCGCCGCGGAGCATGCCCACGGCCCGGGCTCCCTGATACTGGGCACCGAAAGACGGGCTCGAGTAGTAGTTGCCTTCCGTGGCCTTGATATAGGCGAACCGGGCGCCCATGTTCCACTGCTGCTGCCAGTTGATACCCGCCTGGTAGTTGCTGACGTCCAGGCCCTGGACACCAAAGGTCGGCATCCAGGTGCTTTCAGGCGTCAAGGCCTCGGTGGTGGTGCGGGCGGTCCGGAGCCCCTGGCCCATCTGGGCCCCGCCCGGGCCTGCGGCCTTGGCCATGGCGGCACGGTAAGCGGCCGGATCTCGATCGGTCGCCGCGGGGGCACTGCTCGGCGCGGCCGCCGGTGCGGGCGGCGGGGTGGTCGCGGTCGGGGCGGGCGCCGCCACGCTCGGGCTCGCCGCCGGCGTCCCGGTGGGCGTCCCGGTCGGCGTGGCAGAGGGGGTGGGTGTGGGGGTGGCAACCGCGGTGGCGGTGGCCGTCGGAGACGGCTCGGCGGCTGCGGGGGAAGCCAGACCGGGAGCAGCCAGGAGAGAGGCGGCCAGAAGCGCGGCTCCAATTCTGCTGCTGCGGGGATAGGGGGGGAGGAGGGTCCGCTTCATTGTTTGCTCCGGAACAACGACACGCTTGGGGCTGCGTCGTATTGGTCTCGGGTCCGGTGAACTGCTATCGACTCCACCAGGGCCACGAGAATGTCTGACTTGTCGCGCCAACCCTAGCACCGCCGAGAATCGTGGAACCAGAGTTTCCCGTGTTGCCGATGTGAAAAGAGTCATGCCCCGATCTGGAGGTTATCCCCAAGGGGGCCGCGGGCTCTTGCCCGGCACGCTGCCTCCGCCTAGCTTTAACCCAATTGCACCGCCTCATCAGCGGAGCGACAGTCATATGGGGGGCACCGTGGAGGCTGTGCGCATCGTCGAGGACGAAGTCCGGGAGCTGATCCGACGGCGGGGTCTGGACCCGTTGCGGCAGGCCGGCGAAGTCCGGCGCCTCGTGGAGGCGGCCGTCAGCGACTACGACGAGCGGGCCCTTCTGGCGCCGCTGCCTCCCTTGGGCCCCATGGAGACAGCCCGCAGGTTTGTCTACGACGCCGTGGCCGGCTTTGGGCCGATACAGCCGCTGCTGGATGATCCGGCGATCGAGGAGATCTGGATCAACGCGCCCAGTGAGATCTACGTGGCGCGTAACGGCGAATCCGAGCTGACGTCGGTCTCCCTGACGGAGCAGCAGGTCCGGGACCTGGTGGAGCGGATGCTCAAGAGCTCTGGCCGCCGCCTCGACATGTCTTCCCCGTTCGTCGATGCGGCGCTCCCGGACGGGTCTCGGCTCCACGTGGTGATCCCGGACGTGACGCGCCGTCACTGGGCCATCAATGTCCGCAAGTTCGTGGTCAAAGCCAGCAGGCTGGAGCACTTGGTGGAGCTGGGAACACTGACCCCACAGGCGGCGCGGTTTCTCGGGGCGGCCGTGGCCAGTGGCCTCAACATCCTGGTGTCCGGGGCAACGCAGGCGGGCAAGACCACGATGCTCAACTGCCTCGCCGCGAGCATCGGCACCCGCGAGCGCGTCATCACCGTGGAGGAAATCTTTGAGCTGCAGTTCCCGCTCCGCGACGTGGTGGGGCTGCAATGCCGGCAAGCAAATCTCGAAGGCGAGGGAGAGATTCCCCTGCGTCGCTTGGTCAAAGAGGCGCTGCGCATGCGGCCGGACCGGCTGGTGGTAGGCGAGGTCAGGGAAGCCGAAAGCCTGGACATGCTGATCGCCCTGAATTCCGGCCTGCCAGGGATGTGCACCGTTCATGCGAACTCTGCGCACGACGCGGTCACGAAAATCTGCACGCTTCCCTTGCTCGCCGGGGAAAACATTTCCAGTGCCTTCGTTGTCCCCACCGTCGCCTCCTGTATCGACCTGGTGGTCCATTGCAGCCGGTACGCCAATGGGCGCCGGCAGGTCACGGAGATCCTGTCGCTGGGCCGCAGGGTGGAGAACGGCATTATCGAGTCGTCCATGGTCTTCAGCATGGACGACGGCCAGCTGCAGCCGAAGGCAAATTCGATGCCCGCCGCGGAGAAGTTCGCGCGGGGCGGGCATGACGTCGCGGCGCTGCTGGAGCGGCGCTGATGGCGCCGCTCCTTGGGGTGCTGGGCGGAGCCGGTCTCCTGCTGATGTGGTGGTCCGCGTGGGAGCAACCGCAAAAAGCCCAGCCCGAAGTCCGGGTCAGCAGACTGGAGGATCTGCTCCGGAGGGCAGGCATCGAGAAGGTCAGCGCAACTGGACTGCTCGTGACCTGCCTCGGCGTGGGAGCGGTTACCACGATCGTTTTCTTCGCCGTGACCCGGTCCTGGCCGATTTCGGGCTGTTTTGGACTTTTCGGCGGATGGTTGCCGATGGCCATCGTGAAGTGGCGTGCCCGACACCGGGCAGCCGTGCTGCGGCAGCTCTGGCCCGACGTCGTCGATCACCTCCGTTCGGCTATCAGGGCGGGGCTGTCTTTGCCCGAGGCGCTCATCCAACTCGGGGACAAGGGCCCGGCGGAGCTCCGTTCCGTATTCCGCGACTTTGGCGCCGATTACCGCTCGGGAGGCCAGTTCGATCCCGCCCTGACCCGGCTCAAGGATCGTCTGGCCGACCCGGTCGCCGACCGCATCGTTGAGGCGCTGCGGCTGACCCGGCAGGTAGGCGGCTCGGACCTCGGCCGGCTGCTCGGCACACTCGCCGAATTCCTGCGGGAGAGCGCCCGGACCAGAAGCGAACTGGAGGCCCGGCAATCCTGGACGGTCAACGCCGCACGGCTTGCTGTTGCTGCGCCGTGGATGGTCCTGGTGTTGCTGGCAAGCCGGCCGGAGGCTGTGATGGCGTACAACACTCCGATGGGCGCGGCCGTGCTGCTCGGCGGGCTCGGCGTTTCCCTCATCTCGTACGCGATCATGCTGCGCATCGGTGCACTTCCGGAAGACGAGAGGGTCCTGCGATGACAGGGCTGATGGCGAGCGCCACCATCTGCGGGGCGCTTCTCGGTGCAGGCCTCTGGCTGTTGCTGGTGAGGCTTCCGTTCATGCGATCCACCACCTTTGCCGAGCGCATTGGGCCGCAATTGAAGTCGCACAACCTGGAGTCCAAGCTCCTGCGCACCTCACCCCGGAACGTCACGCCCTTCGGGCCGCTGGAACGCATACTCCGCCCTGTCATCCGCGATGGCATCGCGTCGCTGAGCAAGATCAATCTCGGCTCCTCAGCTTTGAACCGCCGGCTAGTCCGTTCCGGCAGCACAAAGACGGCGGTGGATTTCCGTGCCGAGCAGCTCCTGTGGGGGATAGGAGGCTTTGCCCTGGCTGTCGGGGTGGTGGTCTTCGCCGGAGCGGCCGGACGGTTCAACCCCTTCATCGCCGTGGTCGCCGTCCTGGGCAGTGCCGCAGGCGGATTCGTGCTGCGGGACTACCTGCTGGGCGCGCAAATCAGGAAACGCGAAGCCCGGATGATGGCGGAGTTCCCCAGCATCGCGGAACTCATGGCCCTCGCGGTCAGTGCTGGCGAGAGCGCCACCGGTGCGCTGGACCGGGTCTGCCGCAGCGCCAGAGGCGAACTGTCGAAGGAATTTACCCGCGTTCTGGCCGAAACGCGGGCCGGAAAGCCCCTGATGGATGCGCTGCAGGAGTTTTCATCCCGGACCGACCTCGGACCGCTGGTCCGCTTCGTTGACGGGATGATCGTGGCCGTCGAACGCGGGACGCCGCTCGCCGACGTGTTGCGGGCCCAGGCGCAGGATGTAAGGGACACGGCGAAGCGTGAACTGATGGAGTCGGCCGGAAAGAAGGAAATCGGGATGATGGTGCCCCTCGTATTCGGGGTGTTGCCGCTCACGGTCGTCTTCGCCGTCTTCCCAGGCCTGGCTGCCATCAGTCTCGGGCTGTAGGAGCGAAGCACCACAAGGGGAACAGAACTCGAAAGCACACCTAAAGGGGACCAAGTGAAAAACATCGGAATTCGCGTCGCGTTGCTGCTTTGCACACCCACCATGCTGTCCTGGCGGCCGGCTGTATCCCGGCGGAGGGGCCCGAAGCGGGCCGCCGGGGCTGAGGAGCATCCGGAACGCGGGGACGTGCCCGGCTGGGTCATGATCACCCTGATGTCGGCCGTTCTTGTGGCCGCACTGCTGGCGCTCGCGGGCCCGGCGCTTGAGGGCCTGTTCAACCAGGCCATGGACAGGGTCAGGCAGTAGCCAATGCGCGCACCCCCGATGCTGGGGCGGAGGGCGGAGTTTAACTGCAGCGGCACGCCCCAGGGCCGCGCAGCCGCGCCCTCGGCTCCGGGCCGCCAGACGAGCGAACGCGGTTCGGCGGTGGTGGACTTCGCCATGGTGGGCGGGCTGCTGACGGTGTTCTTTCTTGCCATCATCCAGCTCACCTTGGTCCTGCACGTCCGGAACACTCTCATCGACGCCGCCGCCTCGGGCGCCAGGTATGGAACGCTCGCGGACCGAAACCCCGAGGATGCCCGGGCCAGGACCGCACAGCTGATCGGCGTGGCACTGAATCCGGACTTCGCTTCAGCGATAAGCACTTCTGAAGCTACCTACCAAGGCGTGCGCACCCTGGAGGTCACCGTCCGCGCCCCGTTGCCAGTTCTTGGACTGATCGGCCCCCGGTCGCTGTTGGAGGTGAAGGGGCATGCGGCCATCCAGCCGTGAACCGAAAGGGCCCCGCCCAGCCGGCGGGCCGCACCCGAATAAAATAGACCCTGAAAAGACGGCCCCTCGCGTCGCGGACGGCACAGAGCAGGGGAGCGCCGTCGTCGAGTTCACCTTCCTGTCCCTGCTGCTGATGGTTCCGCTCGTCTATTTCATCATCACCGTCGGACAGATCCAGGGCGGCTCCTTCGCCGTCGTCGGGGCCGCGGACCAGGCCGCCAAGGTCTACGCCGCCCAACCCGACGCGGCGAGCGGCCGGGCGGCGGCCGAGCAGGCCGTCCTGCTGGCGCTCGCCGACTACGGCCACCCGGCGGAAAACGCCAGCATGGACACCAGTTGCGAACCCGCGGACTGCATGGCCGCCGGCTCGGCCGTGACCGTCACCGTCCGCCTCACCGTGCCGCTGCCCTTCGTGCCGTTCAGTGACGCCCTCCAGCTCAACGCCAGCCGGCTCAGCGCCACGGCCACCCAGATTATCGGCCGGTTTCGATGAATCCCTCCGGGGGGCACCGCGAAGGCCGCCATCAACACGGACGCGGCGAAGAAGGTCAAATGATCGTGCTGATCATCGGCTACGTCCTCCTGGCCCTGCTCCTTGCGACGGTGGTGGCGGCTGCATCGAGCGTGTATATAGAGCACAAGAAGTTGCTCTCCCTGGCGGACGGGGCGTCGGTGGCCGCGGCGGACAGCTTCACGCTCGGGCAGCTGGAAAACGCCGCCGGAAGCCCCACCGCCATGCTCAGCGGCGCACGCGTGCGCAGCGCCGCCGTCGACTATCTGGACCGCGACGGTGCCTTCACCCG
>JAODMV010000105.1 GCA_025464875.1 Arthrobacter sp.
CAGTGGTGCGTTCGGAGATGATGTCGAGCGGAATGATGGGCTGGGCCACCCGGGATTCCACCACCACGAGCAGTGCCAGAAGCAGCACACCGCCGCCGACCATGGCTGCCGTCTGCCAGGACCACCAGTCGTAATAGTCGGGGTTGCCGGCGAAGGAAACCCAGATCAGCAGCACGCTCACGCCCGAGGTCAGCAGGATGGAGCCGAGCCAGTCGATCTTGGCGGGGCGCCTGACGTGCTGGATCTTCAGGGTGACCTGAAGGAGGATGAGGGCGACGACGGCAAGCGGCACGCAGACGAAGAAGGTCCAGCGCCAGCCCAGCGGGCTGTCCACGATGAAGCCGCCCAGCAGCGGGCCGCCGGCGGTGCCCACGGCCATGACGCCGCCCATGTAGCCAGAGTATTTTCCGCGGTCACGTGGGGGGATCATGGAGCCGATGATGGCCTGGGCCAGGGCGGTGAGCCCGCCCATCGCGATGCCCTGGATGACGCGGGCCGTCAGCAGCAGCGGAATGCTCTCGGAGAGGCCCGCCATGACGGAACCGGCCACAAAGATCACGATGCTCAGCTGGACGAGGAGCTTCTTGTCGAAGAGGTCCGCCAGCTTGCCCCAGATCGGAGTGGTGGCCGCGTTGGCCAGCAGCGCCGCGGTGATCACCCAGGCAAAGTCGGTCTGGGTGCCCTTGAGCTCGGCCATGATGGTCGGCAGCGCGTTGGCCACAATGGTGCTGCTCAGGATGGCGGTGAAGAACGCGGCCAGCAGCCCGGTCAGCGCCTCCATGATCTGCCGGTGGGTCATTACGGCCGGCGGCGCGGCCGGCTGGGGTGCCTGGCCTTGGGGCGCACCGGGTGGAATGGTCGACGGGATCGGCCCCGTGAGATCAGCGTGGCTAGCCATCTGTCTACTCCTCAACAGCTTCGGTGGTATTAGCGGATCGGGCCGTCGTTGCCCGGGCTGAAGTCCTCAGGGACTCCGTAAGTTTTTCGAGGGTCCTCGCCGTCTGTTCGACGGCGTCCTCGCTCCAGTCCTGCAGCAAGCCTTGAAGCGTAGCGGCGCGGTGGTCCTCGATGGCGCGGAGTTTCTCCGCCCCGGCGGCGGACAGCGCGATCAGCTGGGCGCGCCCGTCCCGCGGATCCGGCCTGCGGACCACATAGCCCTGCTCCTCAAGCTCGGTGATGTGCCGGCTGAGGACGGGGGCGCTGACGCCGAGGCGCTCCGCAAGGTGCGTGGCCCGGGATTCCCCCTCCCCCACGAAGCGGAGCACGCCCTGCAGCGCGACCCCGGTGTCCTGCCCACGCATGGTGTTCGCGGCGACGCAACGGACGGCGCGCTGGAGGTCGAAGATCTGGTCAACGAGCCTGGCTGCAGCGTTCGGTTCAACGGGCATGGCGGCCCCTCCTTTATTGCTTGCCTTAGGCAACAATCTACCAAGGATTGATTGCTTTGGGAAACTAAACAGGTGAAAGCGGACGAGAAAAAGCGCGAAACGTACACTTCAGGCCCGGAATCCGGCGGAATCGGGGCCTGAAGTGGACCTTCGCGCCAAGGGCCTGCTCAGGTACCGAGGTGGGTGGGGCCGAACATCCTGAGCAGGGTTTCGACGACGACGACGTTCGGGCCGTCCGCGGCGAAGCCCGCCCTGAGGGCGTCCCCGACCTTCTCGGGGGCCACCCTGGTGGCCGGAACGCCGAAGGCCTCGGCGAGTTTGACGAAGTCGGGCCGGGCCAGTTCGGTAGCCGTGGCCTTGCCGAAAGCGCCCACCATGTACTCGCGCAGGATGCCGTAGCCGCCGTCGTCCACGATCAGCCAGGTGACCGGAACATTGTGCTGCTTGGCGGTGGCCAGTTCGGCGATCGAGTACATCGCGGAGCCGTCCCCGGAGACGGCCAGCACGCGCGCAGACCCTCCAGCAGGGCTCCCGGCGGTTTCCAGGCCGACAGCGGCGCCGATGGCGGCGGGGAAACCGAAGCCGAGCCCGCCGGCGCCCTGGGCGGAGTGGAACTGGCCCTCGCGGGCATCCCAGCAGCTCCAGGCCCAGTAGGAGGAGATCGTCATGTCCCAGAACGTCTGCATGTCCGCCGGCACAGCCTCGCGGATGTCCGCCATGAACTTCAGTTCCTTGGCGAGATCCTGCGACTCGAGGCGGGCCTTGACCCTGGCCAGGGCTTCGCGCACCCGCTCCTCGGGCGACGCGCCGTGCCAGCCGGCCCGTTCCCCGCGCGGCTCGGCCAGGGCGGCAGCCAAGGCGGAATCGAGGGCGGCGAGCGCCTGGCCGGCGTCGGCCCGGATGCCCAGGCCGGGGCGGTTGGACTCGAGGACGCGGGGTTCGGCGTCGATCTGGATGATCCGCCCGCGCGGCTCGAAGGTGAAGTAGTTGGAGGTGACCTCGCCGAGCGAGGAGCCGATGACGATCAGCACGTCGGCATCCTCAAGCAGCTCCGTCATGTGCTTATCCTCGATCCACGACTGGAGCGAGAGCTCGTGGTTCCACGGGAACGCGCCGTTGCCGCCCGGCGTGCAGATCACCGGCGCCCGCAGCTTTTCCGCAATGGAGAGCAGTGACTTCTCGGCCCGGCCGCGCCGGGTCCCGCCGCCGGCGATGATGGCGGGACGTTCAGCGGCCGAAAGCCATTTCACCGCCTCCCGGATCAGCTCCACCCGGGGCGGGTTGTCCGCCGCTTCCGCGAGGGCGTCCTCCACGGGCGGCACCACGATGGGGTCCAGCAGCACATTCTGCGGGATTTCCAGCCAGACGGGCCCCTGGGGCGAGGAGATCGCCTCGGTCCAGGCGTCCTGGATGGCGGAGGGGATGCCCGAGGCATGCTGGATCAGCCGCTGGCTCTTGGTGACATTCGCGGCCGAGGCCTTCTGGTCATCGAGCTGGTGCAACA
>JAODMV010000120.1 GCA_025464875.1 Arthrobacter sp.
CTTCCCTGAGGTTGTCACCACGCACAGCTACGAAGAGCGGCTCGAGACCTGTGCCATGGTCAAGGCCGCCGGCATGGAGCTCTGCTGCGGGGCGTTGATCGGCATGGGCGAATCCCTGGAACAGCGCGCCGAGCTCGCCGCGCAGCTGGCAGCCCTGGAACCCCACGAGGTCCCGCTCAACTTCCTTAACCCCAGGCCCGGGACCCCGCTCGAAAACCAGGGCATCATGGACGCAAAAGACGCCCTGCGCGCCATTGCCGCGTTCCGGCTGGCCATGCCCACGACCGTGCTGCGGTACGCCGGCGGACGGGAGCTGACCCTCGGCGACCTCGGCACCCGGGACGGCCTGCTGGGCGGCATCAATGCCGTCATCGTCGGCAACTACCTCACCACGCTGGGCCGCCCCGCCGACTCGGACCTGAACCTGCTGGTCGAGCTGAACATGCCCATCAAGGAATTCCAGAAATCACTATGAACGAGGTCCTGAACAGCTCGCCGCAGGGCCCGCCGGCAGCTGCTTACTGCGGGCACTGCGGTGAGGCTCGCGGCGGCGCGCAGATGCCGGCGTCGCCCGATCGCCGCTGGGCTGGACGGCCCAATGCTCCCGCCACGGGTGCTGGTCCCTGACCGAGCCGGCGCCGTCGGCTGAACTCCGGCCGGCGGAAGGGCGGTTCCGGGCCGCATGGCGGTCAGAACTCGACGCCAGCTTCCCATCCGGGTAGGCTTCCCGGAGCCGGTCTGCTGTGGCGGCGGGCACGACGCGACAACGGCAACCGTGCCGGCCACACCATCGGGGGAACAATGACGGGGCATGCCGAACACCGCGGACTCGGGCAAGACTCCGCGCCCGCCCGGCCGGGCATGCTCTCCCTCCCGGGCGCGCTGCCCGGCGGCTTCGACGGGACGGATGCCACGACCCTGGTCCACCGCATTATGCCGGGCATGATCGGCATTACCCTCCGGCCGGGGGCACGCATCGCCGGGGTGGACGGTTGCGCGGCCCGCCAGGCGCTGCTCGACCTCACCGGCGGTCAACCGACAACGGTCCTGCTCCAGCTCACCGGCGTCAGATCCATCAGCCGTCAGGCCATGGGCTTCCACAGCGCCGCCACTACCGTCACCGCATTCGCCGTAATCGGCGATTCGCCTCTGGACCTTGTCATAGCCCACGGCCGGCGCGGACTCCCGAGGCCTGCGTGTCCGAGCCGCTACTTTACCGGCCAGGACGAGGCAACCAGCTGGCTGCAAACGCACCTCCCGTTTATCCCCTGACCGGCGAATACGCGCACACGCTGGGGGATTTCTGCCGCCTGGCCACCTGCCCGGACCCGCAGGCTTCAGGCGGGCTGGAACTCCCGGGTTGCCACGGCCGCGACGAGCATGGAACCGGCAGCCGTTACCGGGTCGATGACCGGAATGCCGAGCCGGCGCCTCAGGACTTCCGCCATGCCGATGCTAGTCAGGCCGGTACTCGCCTCGACGATGACGTCGGCTCCGGCATCCACCAGAGTGTAGGCCGCGGCGAGGGAGTCGAAGATGCCAGCCGGCATGAGGAAACCCTCGGGCGTCTCCACGCTCTCCGGTCCGTCGATCAGGAGCATGCGGTCGCCGAGGACCTCGGAAATCGGGCTGGGCACCGAATCCTTCAGGCCGAGCACCCCCACGCGCCCTCCGAAGGTGAGCGCCGCGGCGGCGGCAGCGGAGCCGGCGCCGATCACCGGAATGTCCACCACGGCCCGCACTTCATCCAGGCCGGGATCGGCGGCGCAGCTGACTATCAGGGCGTCTACGCTGCCCGCCAGCTCGCGCGCCAATCGCACTATTTTCGGGACCGCCCGCTGGAGCGATTCTTCGTTATAGACGCCTGACGGCTGGTCAGGTATGCATCGAGAGGTCACCTTGAAGCCGAAGGTTTCCTGCAGCAGCTTGCCATGGGAGTTCAGTACACGCCGGTCGGACGTCGTCAACGCCCGGATGATGCCTACATTCATGGTTCCTGCCTTCCGCGAAGGGATCCTGTATTTCCACGCTAAACAACGGATCCTGTAGCTCCACGGTATCCAAGGAATATTTCGTGCCGTTTACCGTTTCGTGACCAAACAAATCCGGCCCGCTGACCCGCCAGGTAAAATCGGCGCGGGAGTCAGTGCTGGCGGACGGGCAGCAGCTCCGGCACCGGCCCGGCAGCCCCAGCCGCACGGCCGGCCCTCTCCCCCTGTGTGGCCCGCACCGCGTGCGCGACGGCGGCGCCCATCCCGCCGTCATCGGGGGCCCCCGTCTCCAACTGGGCTTCCCGCACACTGCGCTGCTCGGCTGCGCCGGTGCCCTGTTCGAAGATCCGATGGACGCCCGCGCGCACGAGCTCCAGTTCACCCTGCTCGTCCAGCACGGGGGCCACGTAGTCCACCAGCGCTTCCACCACGTCCCGCGCGGGAGCGGGCCGGAAGCCGCCGAAGTCCAGCAGCTCCCCGCGCAGCCCGCAATTGCTTGCCTGCCAGGCCGCCATCCGCAGCAGCACGGTGGGCACCGGGGAGGGCTCCACCCCGTCGTGCCAGTCCCGGCCCGCCGATTCCACAAGGGCGCGCACCAGCACCGCGATCAGCGCGGTGTCCTCGGCCCGGAGACAGACGTCCGCGACCCTGACCTCCACGGTGGGATGGTGCCGGCACAGCCGGACGTCGAAGTAGACCATCCCCTCGTCGACCAGCACCCCGCTGTCCAGGAGCCGGCGCAGCACGCCCCGGTAGACGGGCAGGCTGCCGAAAATCATCGAGGGTCCTGCCCCGGGCCAGCGGTTCCACGCCTGTGTCCGGTAGCTCTCAAAGCCCGTCTCCGCGCCGTTCCAGAAGGGCGAGTTCGCGCTGAGCGCTATCAGCACCGCCAGCTTGTCGCGGATCCGGTCCATGACCGCCACGCCCTCTTCCGGCGACTCCACGAAGGTGTGGACGTGGAGGCCGCAGGTCAGCTGGTCCTGGACGGTGACGCCGAAGCGCTCTTGCATGGTCTGATAGCGCGGCTGCGGCGTGGTGTGGGTGGCGGCGGTCAGCGGCGACGTGGCGAGGGCTGCCACCCGGGCTCCGTCCGCCCGGGCGGCCCGGTCCGCGAGGGCCCGGCCCCGCCTGATTTCCCGGAGCATCCCGGCGTGATCCAGGCACGGTACCGTCTGGGTTTCAATCTGTTCAAGCTTGAGCTCAAAACTGAAGCCGGCGTCGCGGTGAAGTGCGGCTCCAGCCGGGTTCAAGCGTGCCAGGAGTGCATCCGCACGGGCAAGCGGAGCACCCGTCACGGGGTCGACTATCAGGAGTTCTTCCTCAACGCCGAAAGTGCGCATGGTTCTATTCTGCGCGCACTTCCGACGCTCCAACAGGTGCGCTCCCCCGGCAGCGGCCCGGGCTTAACGCCCGCCGGGGAACGCCGGCCGGGCGCGCCCAGGGTGCGGGAAGGACGAGGTCAGTCCTGGAAGTACTCGATCTTCGCGCCGATGGTGTTGAGCCGCTCGGCCAGGTCCTCGTAGCCGCGCTCGATGACGTAAATGTTGCGCAGTTCCGAGACTCCGCGGGCGGCGAGCATCGCCAGCAGCAGGCAGGCGGCCGGGCGGAGGGCAGGCGGGCAGCCTACCTCCGCGGCACGCCACTTGGTGGGTCCGTTGACGTAGATCCGGTGGGGATCGAGGAGCTGGACCTGGGCGCCGAGCTTGTTCAGTTCCGTCAGGTAGATGGCCCGGTTGTCGTAGACCCAGTCGTGGATCATGGTTTGGCCTTGGGCGTTGGCGGCGATGACCGCGAAGAACGGCATGTTGTCGATGTTCAGCCCGGGGAACGTCATGGGGTGGATCTTGTCCGCGGGCGCGCGCAGCTCCGAGGGTTTCGTTGTGACGTCCACCAGCCGGGTGCGGCCGTTACGGGCCAGGTATTCGCCGGACACCTCGAGCCGCTGGCCCATTTGTTCCAGGGTGGCGAGCTCGATTTCCATGAACTCGATGGGGACACGGCGGATGGTGACTTCCGAGTTCGTCACGATGCCGGCCGTGATGAGGCTCATCGCCTCGATCGGGTCCTCGGACGGGAAGTATTCGATGTCGACGTCCACGGACGGGCGGCCGGTGATCTTCAGCGTCGTCGTGCCTACGCCCTCGATCTCCACGCCGAGCATCTGCAGGTAGAAGCACAGATCCTGCACCATGTAGTTGGGGCTGGCGTTGCGGATGACGGTGGTGCCGCGCCGGTGTGCGGCGGCCATGATGGCGTTTTCGGTGACGGTGTCGCCGCGTTCGCTGAGCACGAAGGAACGGTCCTGGCCGTCCGACGGCGGCGCCTGCACCGCGTAGAACCCGGACTTCGCCTCCACGCTGAGGCCGAACTGGCGCAGCGCCTGCATGTGCGGCTCGACGGTGCGGGTGCCCAGGTCGCAGCCGCCGGCATAGGGCAGGCGGTATTGGCTGGATTCGTCCAGCAGGGGGCCCAGCAGCATGATGACGCTGCGGGTCCGGCGGGCGGCCTCCACGTCCATGGAATCGAGGTCCAGGAGCGCGGGACGGCGGATCTGGAGATCGTTCGCGTTCAGCCAGGTGCATTCGACGCCGATGCTGGTCAGCACCTCGACGATACGGTTGACCTCTTCGATCCGGGCCAGGCGGCGCAGCGTTGTGGTGCCACGGTTGATGAGGCTGGCGCACAGCAGGGCCACGCCGGCGTTCTTACTGCTGTTGACGTCGACGGCTCCGGACAGCGTGCGTCCGCCCTCCACCCGGAGGTGGGTCATCTGCGGCCGGCCCACCTTGACGATGCTGCGGCCGACGATGGTCTCGAGCCGCTGGATCATTTTCAGGCTCAGGTTCTGCTTGCCCTGTTCCATCCGGGCGATGGCGCTCTGGCTGGTTCCCAGCTCGGCCGCGAGCTGTCCCTGGGTCCAGCCCTTCTCCCCGCGGGCATCGCGGAGCAGTACGCCTACGTATTCAGCAGTCTCTTGGGTCATGCTACGAAAATATCACAGGTGAGTTATTTCCCCCGGCGATTAGGGTCAAAATGGCGTTAAGCTCACACAAATACCCGCCCTGTGCGATAACGGTGGTGGTTGGGCTGCCGGGGCAGTAAGCGCGCCTTAGGAAGAGCCTCGTGGGGCTGCCGGCGGCCTGAGCGGCCCCGCCAACGGGCCACGGCGGTAAAATGGCCGCTGTTACCAGGGAAGGAGCTACTGCTGCGCGAGGAAGACCATATTCCAGGTGCCGGCTCCCAGGGCCGCGGCGACGGCGGCGGCGGCGATGCCCAGGCCGCCCAGCAGGACCCAGACGTCGAGGCCGCTGAACGCCGACGGCCGCGCCCAGGTCCGCTGCGCACCGCCGAAACCGCGGGCCTCCATGGTGACGGCGAGCCGGGAGGCGCGCCGGATGGCCTGCACCAGCAGCCCGAAGCTTTGCCCCAGAGTAGCCCGGAGCCGCTGGTACGGGTTGCCGCGCGAGCCGACGCCGCGGGCCCGCCGGGCCATGCCGATGGTCTGCCATTCCTCGGCCATCAGCCCCACCAGCCGCATCGCAGCCAAGGTGCCCAGCACGAAGCGGTGCGGCAGTTTCGCGTTCTGGGCCAGGGCATCGGCCAGATCCGTGGGGTCCGTGCAGCTCATCAGCAGCACGGCCGGCAGCGCGATGGCGAGCCCCCGGAGCATGAACCCGAGCCCCAGCTCCAGGGAGCCTGCGCTGATCGACCAGATGCCGGCGTCGAAAAGGATGGCCCCGGTGTCCGGCGCCAGGATGGCGGTGCTCCAGCCGCCCAGCGCCGCCGCCAGGATCAGCGGCCAGCCGCGCTGCCACAGCAGCGTGAGGGTCAGTCCGGCCAGCGGGAAGAGCAGCAGTTCGAAGGCGAGCGCCACCGACGCCGACACCCAGTCGATGGACAGCGCCAGTACCAGGGTGATCAGGAAGACCGCGGTGAACTTGGCCAGCGGGTTGGCGCGGGTCAGCAGCGCATGGTTGCCGTGCAGGTTCAGTGCCTCCCTCATGGCCGCAAGACCTTGTCCGGTTCCGGGTGGCCCGGCGCGTCCAGCCGGAGCTCGGTGCCGCCGAGGACTGCGGTGAATTCCTCGTCGTGCGTCACGGACACGACGGCGGCGCCCGCGTCGAGAAGTTCGGACAGGAAGGACGCGAGTTCCGCCCAGGTGTTCGCGTCCTGGCCGAAGGTGGGTTCGTCCAGGACCAGCACCTGCGGGTGGGCGGCGAGCACGGTCGCCACCGAGAGGCGCCTCTTTTCGCCGCCGGAGAGCGTGTAGGGGTTGGCGTCCACCAGCTCCGTCAGCCGCAGCCGCTCGAGCAGTTCGTCGACGCGCTCTTCGCCGTAGCCGAGGTGGCGGGGCCCGAACATCAGCTCATCGAGCACGCGGCCGGTGACGAACTGGTGTTCCGGTTCCTGGAACACCGTTCCGATCCTTGCTATCAGCTGCTGGGCGCTCCACTTGTGCGGATCTATCCCGGCGCCGGCGCTGAGCTCCACTGTGGCGGAGACCGCGCCGGAGACAGGCGGCAGCAGACCGGCCAGGGTCAGGGCGAAGGTCGACTTTCCCGAACCGTTCGGGCCGGTGATGGTCAGCGCCTCACCCGCCCGGACCTGGGCGGCGATGCCGGACTGCACGGGCTGGGGGGCGATGCTGCGGAACCCCCTGCGCAGACCCGCGCGGCGTGGCCGCTCACGGGAAACCGCGAGCTGCTCCGCGACCAGCAGCAGCTGCCCGGCCGGCCGGGCCTCCGGATCTGTCGGCGCCGGCGACGCGCGGGATGTCCGTGCCCGGGTCCGCGGCACATGGCCGGGCACCCAGACACCGGCGGCGATAAGCATGTCCCGTGCCTGTTCCAGCACCTGGTCCGGAGCCCCGTCGATCAGCACCGCGGAGTCCGTCGCGGATCCGGGCTGAAGCACGACGATCCGGTCCACCAGGTCTTTCCACACCGCCACCCGGTGCTCCACGACCACCAGAGTGGCCCCGGTCTTGTCCAGGCAGCGGCCCACGGCGTCCCGGACTTCGAGGACGCCGGCCGGATCCAGGTTGGCGGTGGGCTCATCGAGCAGGAGCAGCCCGGGGCGCATGGCCAGAATGCCCGCGAGGGCCAGACGCTGCTTCTGTCCGCCGGAGAGGTCAGACGTCGGGTGGTCCAGCGGCAGCCGGGCCAGCCCGACGTCGTCGAGCGCTTCCTGCACGCGCTGCCAGATCTCCGCCGGAGGCACGGAAAGGTTCTCCGCCCCGAACGCGACGTCGTCGCCGAGCCGCGACAGCACCACCTGGGTCTCCGGGTCCTGCTGCACGAGCCCGGCCCGGCCGCGCTGCGCCCGCGGCGGCGCGCCGTCGAGCAGGAGGCTGCCGGTCTCGTCGGCGTCCTCGGCGTCTCCGGCGCCGGCGGAGCTGTCGCCGAGCACCCCCGCCAGGGCGTGGAGCAGCGTGGACTTGCCGGAGCCCGAGGGACCCAGCAGCAGCACCCGTTCCCCTGGCCGGATATCCAGGTCCAGGCCGTTGACCGCGGGCCGGGGCCTGCCGGCGTGCCGCCAGCCCCAGCCGCGGGCCGTGATCGCTGCCGGGCGGACCCGGTCGGAAGATGTCATGAGCGGTGTGCGGGCATCAGGAAAAGACGGGCTCCGCGGCGGCCTTCCGGGAGGCGAAGGAACTCAGCACCCCGGTCTTGGCCAGGCCGCGGGTGGCGAGCCAGGACAGTGCGCCGGCGATCACGGCGCCGGAAATCGCGGTGAAGACGATGTAGGCGAGCTTGTCTGCGGGGGCGTAGGCAATGTTCCAGCCCCACGGCAGGAAGGAGTCGTTCAGGCCGCAGAACAGTCCCGCACCGGCTCCGGCCAGCAGCGCGACCGGCAGGTTGAACTTCTTGTAGCGGAAAGCAGCGAAGACCAGTTCCGCGCCGAGGCCCTGGAGCAGGCCGGAAATCAGCACCGTGGTGCCGTACTGCGAGCCCATCATCAGCTCGCCGGTGGCGGCCACCGTCTCACAGAACAGCGCCGCGCCGGGCTTGCGGATGATGAGCATGCCCAGCACCGCCGGGATCATCCACCCGCCGGCGTAGAGCCCGGTCAGGGGCGGATAAAGTGCGTTGACAGGCGCGGAAATCAGGTGGGCGCCCTGGGACCAGGCCCAGAAAATCACGCCGCCGGCCACCGCGATCAACGCGGCCACCACAATGTCCACCACGCGCCAGTTGTAGCTGCGCCGCTTGAGCGTCTGCTGAGCAGAGATATCAGTCATGTCTTCCTCCTGAGGAACAGGAGGGGAGAGGGCTCCGGCCGGCCGCGGCTTTAGCCGCCGCCCCGGGCACTCTGAGAACTCGACTCCCTTGCGCCGGTACTAACCGGATCAGGTTCGAGGGTCTGCGGCTGTCCGCACTCTCAGCGCCCACCAGCGGTTCCCTGGATTCCTCCAGTTGCCCGACGGCGGCGCTCCCCTGTCGTATTAACATCGCCCTTGTGGGCGGTGTTCAGTTTACACCCGGCAGTTCGGCTTTTCCCGCCCCGTCGTTCCCATGCGGAGCCGGCCGCCGACGGGGTCCATGGCCCAGGGCACACAGCTTGGTAGAGTCGTCGTGGCGCGGATACGATGCCGCGCCTGAGCAGATGGGCAAGCATACGGAAAGCTGGTCACCTTGACGCACCCTCCAGCCACACCGGCCTCCTCCCCCGAGTACGACCCGGATTCGAAGGAGCCGCAGTCGCAGGAATCTTTGGCGGCGCTCATCGGCCGCATCCTGACCGAAATGGACGCGCTGCAGTTCGTGTCGTTCGGCAAGGATGACGCCCTGGACCTCGGGCTGCTCCTGGTCGAGCTGGGCAGGAAACGCTCGCTGCCCATCGCCATCGACATCAGCAAGGTTGAGCAGGTCCTCTTCCACGCGGCGCTGGACGGCGCCACCCCGGACAACGAAATCTGGATCAAGGCCAAGAAGCGCACCGCCCTGCGGTACGAGGTCCCGTCCCTGCTGGTGGGCCTCCGGGCACGGGCTGCGGGCGGAAGGATCGAGGACAACGCCTGGTTCGACCAGAGCGTATTCGCCGCCCACGGCGGCGCCTTCCCCATCTACGTGCGAGGCACCGGCGCGGTTGCCACTGTCACGGTCTCCGGGCTGCCCCAGAAGGCTGACCATGAGCTGGTGGTGGAAGCCCTGTCGGAAATTCTCGGCCGGACTGGACGCTAGGCTAGGAGCAGCCCTGTTTCCTGCCGCAAGGAGTCCGAAGAAAATGAACCTCGTGATCAAACTGCTCGGCACCGGCATCAGCCTGCTCGCCGGCTTCGCCGGAACCAAGCTCGTCGACACCGTCTGGGAAAAGACCACCGGCAACAAGCCTCCCAAAGGCCATGACGACGACATTCCAACCACCTTGCGCTCGGCGCTGACGTTCGCCCTGGTCTCCGCTTCCGTCAGCGCCATCATCCAGGTGCTCGCCAACCGCGGAACCCAGCGCGCGATCACCCGCTTCGCCAAGACCCAGGACATCGTCTAGGCGGAACCGGCGCCCGGCCCGCCGTCTAGTCGCCCTCGGCGGTCGGGCGAGCCGGCATCGTCTGGGTTGAAACCGGCTGGGTTCTCGTCGTCGAAGCCCCGCTTGCCGGCCGCCTGCTGCACCACGGCCTCCAGCTCATCGCTGCTCAGCAGCTCCGGGTGCAGATGCTTGGTGCGGTAGCCGGCACGGCCCACCATATGAGCCGAGACCGGCACGGTGAGCAGTTGGAAGAGCCACGCGACCACCAGCACCGGCCACGCCCACCAGGTGCGGAGCTGTAGTCCCAGCGCGAAGAGCAGCAGGAACAGCCCGAGCACCTGGGGCTTGGTGGCGGCGTGCATCCTGCTCATGAGGTCGGGGAACCGCAGCAGTCCGATGGCCGCGCCGAGGGACATCAGCGCGCCGACCACCATGAAGACTGCCGAGACGGCGTCGATCACGGTGTCTCCCAGCAGCGTTTCAGGATTCACGGACGCTCTCCCGCCGGTCTGCTACGAACCGCGCCACGGTGACCGAGCCGACGAATCCGATGATGGACAGTGCCACCAGCAGCATCAGGTTGTTGAGGTGCCGGTTGACGGCCATGTCGATGCACAGCGCGGCCCCGAAGATGGCCAGCAGCACGTCCGCGGCGAGCACCCGGTCCAGCAGCGAGGGACCGATCGCGATCCTAATGATCGCCCCCGCGGCGGCCAGTGACAGCACGACGGCGGTCACGGTCAGGACAAGCTGCATCATGCGCCCACCTCCTGTTTGAGTGCGGAAAGTTCATCCTTGGTCCCCATGATGCGGATCAGTCCCGCTTCGGTGTCGCGGACTTCCTGCCGCAGCTTGGCCGCGTCCTCGGGGCTACGGATGTTGACACCGTGGATGTAGAGCGTGGAGGTGGACCTGTCCACCTCCACCACCAGTGAGCCCGGAATGAGTGAGATCACGTGGCCGGTGGCGGTCACCAGGAGGTCGGAGTGGCTCCGCAGCGGGACGGCGACGACGGCGCTGATCACCAGCGGCCCGCGGACGACGGCCAGGGACAGGACCTGGAAGCTGGCCGCGACCACCTTGGCCAGGAAGATGAAGGCGAAGGGGACGGCGCGGAGCACGTTGAAGCGGCCGCCGAGTTCCACCGGCGGCAGGTAGAACAGGCGGGCGACCACCACCGCGATGAGGGCGCCGAAGAGCAGGTTGCCCGGGCTGAAGTTCTGCCAGAGGGCACCCCAGACAATCACCAGCCACACCAGCAGCGGCAGTTCCTGGCGCAGGGAGACCCGCTTCCGGCTCATTTCTGGCCGCCCTGCTGCTGGCCCGGCTGCTGGGCCAGCTGCGGGCCCTGCTGCGGGTCCTGTGCAGGATTGGCAATGACCGGGACCGGCGCATCCTCGCCGAGCACCGCCTGGATGTAGGAGGACCTGTCCAGCATCACCTGGGCCGACTGGTCGGCGACCTTGAACAGCGGCCCGGCGAAGACGGTCAGCGCCACGCCGAAGACGACCAGTCCCAGGGTGGAGCCGACCATGGTCCGCGGCAGTAAGGTGACATTGCTCTTTCCTGCCCGGTCACCGGTGGCGGAATCCTCGGGCCCGGCCAGCAGCACCGGATCGGGATGTTCCGCGTCCTCGGGCTTGCGCCAGAATGCGCGGTTCCAGACCCTGGCGATGGCCAGCAGCGTCAGCAGGCTGGTCAGCACTCCCCCGGCAACCAGCGCGTAGGCCAGGGGGGTGCCGAGTTGGACGCCGGCCTGCAACAACCCGAGCTTGCCCAGGAAGCCCGAGAACGGCGGGATGCCGGCCAGATTCATGGCGGGGACGAAGAACAGCACCCCCAGCACCGGGGACAGCTTGGCCAGCCCGGCCACCCGGTCCATTGAGGAGCTTCCGCCCCGGCGTTCGATCAGCCCGGTCACCAGGAACAGGCTGGTCTGGATGGTGATGTGGTGGGCAACGTAGAAGACGGCGGCGCCCAGGCCTGCCACGGAGGACATGGCCAGGCCAAAGACCATGTAGCCGATGTGGCTGACCAGAGTGAAGGACAGGAGCCGCTTGATGTCGGTCTGGGCCAGGGCGCCGAGGATTCCCACCACCATGGTCAGTAACGCTGCGACCATCAGCGGAGTGTTCAGCGTGTCCCCCGGGAAGAGCAGCGTCTCCGTGCGCACCATCGCGTAGACGCCCACCTTGGTCAACAGCCCGGCAAACACGGCCGTGACGGGGGCCGGGGCGGTCGGGTAGGAGTCCGGGAGCCAGAAGGACAGCGGGAAGACGGCCGCTTTGATACCGAAGGCAACCAGCAGCAGGACGTGCAGCACGGTCCGCGTGCCCTGGTCCAGCTCCGCGAGCTTGATCGCGAGGTCTGCCATGTTGACGGTTCCGGTGGCCCCATAGATCATGGCGATCGCGATCAGGAACAGCACCGAGGAGACCACCGAGACCACCACATAGGTCACCCCGGCCCGGATGCGCGGCCCTGTCCCGCCGAGCGTTATCAGCACGTAGCTGGCGGTCAGGAGGATCTCGAAGCCGACGTAGAGGTTGAACAGGTCCCCGGACAGGAAGGCGTTGGATACCCCGGCCACCAGGATCAGGTAGGTCGGGTGGAAGATCGAGACCGGCGCGTCCTGGTCGCCGTCGGCCATGCCCTGCCCGGTGGCATAGACCAGCACGGCGAGGCTCACGGCGGAGGACACCACCAGCATCAGCGAGGAGAACTGGTCCACCACCAGCACGATGCCCCACGGCGGGAGCCAGCCTCCGATGTTCACCGCCGCCGTGCCGCCTTCCCAGACGGATGCGAGCAGCCAGCACTCGAGCAGCAGCGTCAGCGACAGCAGCCCGATACTGACCGCCCGCTGGGCCTGGGAGTGCCGGATCAGCAGGAAGGTCAGGGCGGCGCCCAGGAGGGGGAGGACGACGGCGAGCGGGGCAAAACTGGCGACGTTCACTTTTTGTCTTCTTCCGGGCCGGAGGCCACGTTCCGGGCGCCGGGTTGCTCTTCCGCAGCGGCGTCGTCGGCCTTGATCGTGAGGTCTCCCACCGTTACGGTGGCGGTGCCAGCCCCGGCGGGAGTGTCCGAGATCCCGGTGCCATCGGATCCGATCATGGTCCACGGGAATTCCGAGGTCTCCACCGGAATCTCCGCGTCGTCCTCGGCGTCGAAGCTGGGCGTCTCCGCGACCCGGAGGTCCTCGAGGTCGTCCAGGATTTCATCCTGGCGGGCCAGGACCCAGGTGCGGTAGATGATCCCCAGCATGAACGCCGTGACGGCGAAGGAGATCACGATCGAGGTCAGGATCAGTGCCTGCGGCAAAGGATCGTTGAACTCCCGCGGGTCGATGTCCTTGCTGAACATCGGCGCCAGCCCGGCGTAGCCGCCGGTAGCGAGGATCAACAGGTTAGTGGCGTTGGCCAGCAGCATGAGGCCCAGCAGGACCCTGGTAAGGCTGCGTTCCAGGATCAGGTAGATCGCGCAGGCGTACAAGGCTCCCATGACCGTCAGCAGGGTCAGATTGACGCTCATGCTTTCCCCTTGGCGGTAGTTTCGGCAGGGATCCCGGCGGCTTCCTGCTCCTCGGTGGGCTCCGCCGGTTGCTCCTCGAAATGCTCGTCGATTTCAGCCCCCAGGCTGCGGAGCACGTCGAGGACCAGGCCGACAACGACGATGTACACGCCGATATCGAAGATGGTCGAGGTGACGAACTTGATGTCGCCGAAGACGGGCAGCCACAGCTCCACGATGGCGCTCTGGAACACCTGGCCGCCCAGCAGCAGCGGCGCCACGCCGGTGGCGGCCGCCGTGGCGAGGCCGATGCCCAGAAGGGTGCCGGCGCTGACCGGGGTGGCCTCCCGCAGCTCGAATCGGCCGCCGGCGAGGTAGCGGATCGTCAGGGCAAGGCCGGCGGTGAGCCCGCCGGCGAAGCCCCCGCCGGGCAGGTTGTGCCCGGCCAGGAG
This sequence comes from Arthrobacter sp., assembly GCA_025464875.1. GTDB lineage: Bacteria > Actinomycetota > Actinomycetes > Actinomycetales > Micrococcaceae > Arthrobacter. The sequence continues at coordinate 13,424 of JAODMV010000120.1, forward strand.
CAGGTAGATGGAGAAGACGATCATGGAGTGGAAAAGGAGCCGGGTGACGACCTCGAAGATGATCGAACGGCGTTCCGGCGCCATGGTCCGGCCCGCGACCAGCCAGGCGTCACGGGTGGCGGCGGCGAACCGGCGGCTCATGGCCAGCTCAGCGTTGTCGCGGGTGTTGGCGCTGACGCCGTGCCGGCGGCCCACGGTCCCCTCCGCCACGGTCGAGGAGGCCCGGATGCCGTCTCCGCGCCCGCGGACGAAAATGAGGCTGGCCACACCGGTGGCTGCCAGGGCCAGCACGGAGATCTCTCCGAAGGTGTCCCAGGCACGGATATCCACCAGGGTGACGTTGACGACGTTCAGCCCCCCGCCGCCCTCGTACGCCAACTGCGGGAACTCCAGGGAGACCGGCACGGCCACCCGAGCGCCGAGGGCGTAGATCGCGACGAAGATCATCGTGATTCCGAAGGCAAGGCCGATGATCGCCCGGATCGCCCGGTACCTTCCGCCGGCGCGGTCCCGTAGTTCGGCGGGGAGGCTGCGCATGGCCAGGACGAACGCCACCAGGATGATTGTCTCCACCAACATCTGGGTCAGTGCGAGGTCCGGGGCGCCCTGCAGCGCGAAGACCAGGGCAATGCCGTAGCCGGTGACGGAGACCATCAGCACGGCCAGGAACCGTTTGTTGGCGCGCACGGCGGCCAGGGCCCCGATCACGATGCCGGCGCCGGCCACGAGCTGCAGCGGGGAGCCGGGGTCGATGAAGTAGAGGCCGCCGGGCAGGGGTTTGCCGGCCAGGATTAGCGCCGTGAGCGGCAGCACGAAGGCCACGGTCAGAATGACGGATAGGTAGAAGAACAGCGAACCACGCTGGGTCCGGCCGGTCACCCAGACCGCGACGTCGTCAAGGGCCCCGATGGTCAGCTGGTAGGCGCGGTCACCGTCGATCCAGCCCGGGACGAGGCCCTGCAGCCGGGACACGGCGTCGCGCCCGTAGAACATGGCCAGGCCGAGCGCGAAGGTGACGGCGGTCAGCCCCAGCGCCGGGGTGAAGCCGTGCCACAGCGCCAGGTGTCCGGCGGCCGGCTCGCCGCCGTCGACAGTGCCGTCCGCAAACAGGGCCGCATAGGGCTGGATCCAGCCGTCAACGGGGTCCGGCCACAGACCGTAAACGATTGTCAGGAGACTCAGGATGGCGGGGGCGGCAAGGAACGCCGGCTTGATCGGCTTGAACGGGGTGGCCTCGACGCCAGGTTTCACCGCGAAGGCGCCCCACATGAAGCGGGCGCTGTAGGCGAAGGTCAGGACAGACCCCAGGACCAGTCCTGCCAGGATCACCAGGCCCCAGGAGGCTGCGGCGGGGCCCGTGCCGTAGTGGACAAAGGCCTCGAACACCGATTCCTTCGCCACGAAGCCCGCCAGCGGCGGGACGCCGGCCATCGAGGCCGCGCCGATCGCGGCCACGAAGGCCAGTGCCCGGGCCGAACGGTAGACCCCGGAAAGTTCGCGGATGTCGCGAGTTCCGGTCTGGTGGTCGATGATGCCCACCACGAGGAAGAGCGTGGCCTTAAAGAGCCCGTGCGCCAGGAGCATGGCGAGCCCGGCGAGCGCCGCCTCGGCCGTGCCGAGACCCACGACCATGGTCAGGAAACCGAGCTGGCTCACGGTGCCATACGCCAGGATGAGCTTGATGTCCGTCTGCCGGAGCGCGCGGTAGCCGCCCACCAGCATGGTGGCCAGGCCCAGGCCCAGCACCAGAGGCAGCCAGTACGCCGTTTCCGTGAACCCGGGAGCGAGCCGGGCCACGAGGTAGATGCCGGCCTTCACCATGGCGGCGGCGTGCAGGTAGGCGCTCACGGGTGTGGGGGCCGCCATGGCCCCGGGGAGCCAGAAATGGAACGGGACCAGGGCGGACTTGGTGATTGCCCCGATCAGGATGAGGACGACGGCGACGCCCACCGCTTCCCCGGCCGGGCCCGTGACCAGCGTCGGTGCCAGCTCCAGGATGGCCGAGAGGCGGTACGTTCCCGCCGCGGAGCCGAGGATGATCAGGCCCACGAGCATCGCCAGCCCGCCGGCAGTGGTCACCACGAGCGCCTGAAGCGCCGAGCGGCGGGCGGACAGCCGGGTCCGGGCGTAGCCGATCAGCAGATAGGAGAGCACCGTGGTCAGTTCCCAGAAGATGAACATCAGGAGGAGGTCGTCGGCGGTGACCAGCCCGAACATCGCCCCGGCGAAGGCCAGCAGCTGGGCGCCGAAGCCGCCCAGGTCCTCGTCCCTGTCCTTGAAGTATCGGGCGCAGTACACGAGCACCAGCGCGCCCACGCCGAGGACCAGGAGCGACATGACCCAGGCCAGGGCATCCATCCGGAAAGCCAGCTCGAGCCGCAGCTCGGGAATCCACGGGAGCACCTCCGCCGTGCCGGCCTGCAGCGTGCCGCTGTCCGCATAGACGGCGCCGTGCTGGAGGATCAGCCAGATGAACGAGCCGGCGGGAACCGCGGCCAGGGCGTAGAACGCGTTCCTGCCGAACTTCTGGAAGAGAAAGGGCGCCACAGCGGCCACCGCAAAGTGCACGGCAAGGACTGTGATCACTGTTATCTCCGCAACGTCAGGAATTCGATTGTCAACAAGTTGGGGCAGGCGGGCATTCGTTGGGTTCGGTCCGGACAGTTTATCAAGCGTGCAGAAACCTCCTGACCCGGACCGATACCATTCAGGCTATGAACTCAGCCGCTGCCCCCGAGGCCACGCGTGCCTCTTCGGATCTGGAAAGCGGGAGCCAGGTCAGCAATCAAGGGCGGGTCCTGGCGTGGGCCGCGTGGGACTGGGGTTCCGCGGCCTTCAACGCTGTCATGACCACCTTCGTCTTCACCGTGTATCTGACCTCCGACGCATTCGGAGGCGAGGATCACGCCTCGGCAGTTCTGGCCGGCGCGCTAGCCATCGGCGGCGCGGCCATCGCCTTGCTGGCGCCGGTCACCGGACAGCGTGCGGACACCGGCGGCCGTCGCAAGCTGTGGCTGGGCGTCAACACGGCCGCCGTCGCGCTCCTGACCGGCCTTTGCTTCTTTGTCTTTCCGCGGCCGGAATTCCTGCTGCTCGGCGTGACCCTCATCGCGCTGGGGAATGTGTTCTTCGAATTCGCCGGGGTGAACTACAACGCCATGCTGGCGCAGATCTCCACTCCGCGGAACATCGGCAAGGTCAGCGGCTTCGGCTGGGGCATGGGGTATCTCGGCGGTATCGTGGCGCTGCTCATTGTGCTCCAACTGTTTGTCCAGCCCAGCTTCGACTGGTTTGGCGCCTCCACCGCCGACGGCCTTAACATCCGGCTCGTGGCCGTGTTCTCCGCCCTGTGGTTCCTCATCTTCGCCCTGCCGGTGCTGTTCGCCGTGCCGGAACTGCCCAAGGCCAGGCAAGGCGCGGAATTGGGTTTCCTGGCCTCCTACGGCCTGCTGGTGCGCCGCATTCGGGCGATCTACAAGACGAGCCCACACACCATCTTCTTCCTGCTTGCCAGCGCGATCTTCCGTGACGGGCTGGCTGCGGTCTTCACCTTCGGTGGGATCATTGCGGCCGGCACCTTTGGCTTCGAGCTGAAGGAAGTCATCTTTTTCGCGATTTTCGGCAACGTCGTGGCGGCCGGCGGAGCCATCCTCGGCGGTTTCCTGGATGACCGGATCGGACCTAAATCGGTGATCACCGGCGCCCTCATCGGCCTCCTGGTCTCGGGCACCCTCATTTTGGTCCTCGGCAACGGCAGTTATGTGTTCTTCGGCATGGACTGGGCGGGCACCAGCACGTTCTGGGTTTTCGGCCTGCTCCTGTGCCTTTTCGTGGGACCGGCGCAGTCCTCATCACGCGCCTACCTAGCTCGTCTCGCCCCGCACGGCGAGTCCGGGGAACTGTTCGGGCTCTACGCCACTACGGGCCGGGCCGTGAGCTTCCTCGCCCCGGCCCTGTTCACCCTCTGCATCGCCGTCGCCACGCCGCTGGTCCCCGCCGGGGAAGCCCAGCGCTGGGGCATCCTGGGCATCATGGTGGTGCTGCTGGCCGGGCTCCTGGTCCTGCTGCCGGTCAAGCCGCCGGGCAAGACGGAAATCGCCGTCGTGCCGGATGCCTGAGGCCGCCCGAAAAGCCGGCCCGCGCACTAGGCTGGAGACATGAACGTGGATGAGACCGACCTTCCCGGCCTTGGCCGGCGCAAGGACTTCATGGCCGCCTCGGGGCGCCGGATCGGCGTCGTCGAGTACCGTGAAGGCCAGATTGAACTGATCGTCTCGACCTGGGACGATCCGGACACCTGCGAGGCGTCCATCCCGCTGAGTGCGGACGAGGCAGCGACCCTGTGCAACCTGCTCGGCGGCCAGCACCTGGCCATGCAGCTCTCGGAGGCCCACCGGGAGGTCCCGGGCATCGTCACCCGCCAGTTTTCCATCGGCGCAGACTCCCCCTTCGATAACCAGCCCATGGGCAAGGCCTGCATCCGGACCCGCAGCGGCGTCTCGATCGTGGCCATCATGCGAGAAGGCGAGGTGCTCCCCTCACCGGGACCGGACGTCCTGCTGCATGTCGGCGATCTCCTCGTGGCGGTGGGGACACAAGAAGGCCTGGACTCAGCGGCCAGCATCCTGCGCAACGGCTGAGCCGCCATGGACCCGCTCGCACTGACCCTCATCGACCTGGGGGCCGTCGTCTTCTGCCTCGGCCTGCTGGCGAGGCTGGCCGGGCGGATCGGAATGTCCCCCATCCCCCTTTATCTGGTGGGCGGCCTTTTTTTCGGGGCCGGCAGCCTGGTCAAGCTCGAAGGCATGCACGAGTTCGCACATCTCTCCAGCGAGATCGGCGTGATTCTCCTGCTGCTTATGCTCGGATTGGAATATACAGCTAAAGAGCTGGTGACTGGCCTGCGGCAGTCCTGGCAGGCCGGCGTCCTCGATCTGGTGCTGAACTTCCTTCCCGGCGCCGGGCTGGCCCTCCTGCTGGGGTGGGGCCTGATAGGGGCGATGGTGCTCGGCGGCGTCACCTACATCTCGTCCTCCGGAATTGCCGCCAAGGTCATCACCGACCTGGGCCGTATCGGCAACCGTGAAACCCCGGTGATCCTGTCCATCCTGGTCTTCGAGGACCTCGCCATGGCCGTCTATCTGCCAGTCCTGACGGCCACGCTGGCCGGAGTCAGCTTCGTAGTGGGCCTCCAGACGGTGGGGATCTCCCTGGCCGTCGTCACCGTGGTGCTGGTCGTCGCCCTGCGCCACGGCCACCGCGTGTCCCAGGCTGTGCACAGCGAAAACTCGGAGGTATTCCTCCTTAACCTGCTGGGCGCCGCACTGCTCGTGGCCGGGCTGGCCTCGGCCATGCAGATCTCCGCGGCCGTGGGTGCCTTCATGCTCGGCATCGCAATTTCCGGTGCCACGGCCCATAGCGCCACCCAGATCCTGGAGCCGCTGCGGGACCTCTTCGCGGCGATCTTTTTTGTTGTCTTCGGCCTGAACACCGACCCCGCGTCCATCCCGCCGGTGCTTGCGTGGGCCCTGCTGCTGGCCGTGCTGACCGCTGCCACGAAGATGGCCACCGGATTCTGGGCGGCCAAACGCGCCGGGATCGGCCTGCCGGGCCGCTTCCGCACCGGGGCGACACTCATCGCCCGCGGTGAGTTCTCCATCGTGATCGCAGGGCTGGCCGTGGCCTCCGGCGTCGTGCCCCAGGAACTGGCGGCACTGGCCACCGCCTATGTGCTGATCATGGCCATCGCGGGTCCGCTGGCGGCCCGCTTCGTGGAACCGCTGGTGAGTATGCTGCGGCGGCCCTCGAAGCAACAGGCGGTCGGCACCATCCGAGGCGCCTAGAGCTCCGTACGGTGGAAGTTCAGGTGGCTGCGGCTGGCCGTGGGGCCGCGCTGGCCCTGGTAACGGTTGCCGTATTCGCCGGAGCCATAGGGGTGCTCGGCGGCAGAAGTGAGCCGGAAGAAGCACAGCTGGCCGATTTTCATGCCCGGCCACAGCTTGATGGGAAGCGTGGCCATATTGGACAGCTCCAAGGTGACATGGCCCGAGAAACCGGGGTCAATGAAGCCTGCCGTCGAATGGGTCAGCAGGCCGAGGCGGCCCAGCGAGGACTTGCCTTCGAGGCGCGCGGCGATGTCATCCGGAAGCGTGACGGTCTCGTAGGTGGAACCCAGAACGAACTCCCCCGGGTGCAGGATGAACGGCTCGCCGGTGTCGACCTTGACAAGGCGGGTCAGCTCGGGCTGGTCCTCCGCCGGATCGATGTGGGCATATTTGTGGTTGTCGAAGAGCCGGAAAAACTTATCGATTCGAACGTCCACCGACGACGGCTGAACCATGTCAGGGTCGAACGGCTCGAGAACAATCCGTTGGGAGTCTATTTCGGCACGAATGTCGCGGTCGGAGATCAGCACATGATCAAAAATACCGCACTCGCTGGGGCGCGGACGCACGGGCCGGTGTTCCCGCGCAGCCGGTGGGCCCCGGGCCACGGCTCCCGCGGCCGCCCCCCTGCTCCGCTTGTTCCATTTATTCCGCCGCAGGCATATCTTCCAGCACGGTCTTGAGCCGCTCCAGCTGCACGACCTCGGCCTTCAGGCGGCACCGGAAGACGCTTTTTACGCGGACCAGGAGCCCCTTGGGTTCGTATCGCAGCGCGAACCGGACGCGCGTGCTCTGCCCCTCCGTGCTCAGATAGTAGCCCCCGTGCGGCCGCGCTGGCCCCATGAGGACCTGGTACTGGATCTCCGCGCCGGGCCGCGCCTCGGTGATCTCCAAATCCGCGGCCACGGGGCGGCCGCCCGGACCGGTAAGGGTCTGCCGGTACACGGCGCCCTTCGCCCCTGCGGCGCCCGATGCCAGCTCAACGCTTCGGACGTCCTCGCGCCAGCTCGGAAGGTTCCTGGCGTCCAGCAGAAAGTTGTACACGCTCATGGCATCACGCTGGATGACGACGTCGTACTCTGCAAATGCCACGGAAATCCTCGCTCGGCGGACGACTGATGGGCGTAGCCCGTTCCCCTGAGACTGCAGCTAACCCCTTCAGGATAATCAGCCAGACCCTCCCCGCGCAGATGCGGGCCGGGCCTTTACCGAAGAGTTATGGGACCCGGCGGGCGGCGTCCGGCAAGGCCCTCTCCGCGCAGATGCGGGCCCGGCCTTACCGAAGAGTTATGGGACCCGGCGGGCAGCGTCCGGCAAAGACCCCCGGCTGTTGTAAGCTGGGTTCCGCAGCGCATAAATGCGCGGCGATGCGGCTGTAGCTCAATGGTAGAGCGCTAGCTTCCCAAGCTCGATACGCGGGTTCGATTCCCGTCAGCCGCTCCGTGTGACACCGCGGGACATGGTTCACGCCTGTCTCGCGGCATCGCCTACACCCCGGTCTTCTGACCGGGGTGTTTCTTTTTGCCCTGATAGTCCCTGGCGGCGTCGAGTGTGAGTCCCCCGAGGATTTCGGCAATCCGAATCAAACGGCTCCGCGAACCTCACTCTCAGCGTCCTTCCCGCGACCGGTTCTTCCGCCCCGCCAGCACGCGTAACAAACCGACTCTTTATGGCATATTGGTTAGTCCAAAGGCATTATGTGATGTAGCCCATAGTGGTCCGGGATTCCGGGCTGCACATGCAGCACATGCAGCACACAAAGACGTGAGAGTAGGAACCGTACTGATGCTCGAAGCAATAGCCAGTGGTCTTGCAGCGGTATTACAGCCAGCCACGCTGGCGATCATGCTACTGGGCATACTCATCGGTTTTCTGGTCGGCATCCTCCCAGGCCTCGGAGGCGCCGTCACTCTGGCGATCATGCTGCCGTTTACCTTTGGCATGGAGCCGGTCCAGGGTTTCGCTTTTCTCTTGGGAATGTGGGTGGTCACATCCACTACCGGTGACCTGACGTCCGTGCTGTTCGGCGTGCCGGGAGAGGCCACATCGGCAGCCGCCGTAATGGATGGCTATCCCCTTACACGGAAAGGCCAAGGCGGTCGCGCCCTGGGCGCAGTGCTCACCAGTTCAGCAATGGGCGCAATCTTTGGCGCAGTGGTATTGGCATTGTCGATCACGCTTATTCGCCCGGTGGTGCTCGCCCTGGGCGCCCCAGAGTTCTTTGCCCTCACAGTCCTCGGCCTCACATTCGTCATTACCCTGGCGGGAAAGCACCTCATAAAGGGCTTCATCATGGTTTCACTCGGATTGCTGGTGGCGCTCGTGGGCGTTGACCCGGAAGTCGGCGTGCCACGGTTCACCTTCGGGCAGTTGTACCTCTGGGAGGGGATCAGCCTGATTCCAGTGGTTGTCGGATTGTTTGGCGGGTCCGAAATCCTCCAGCTCATGCTCAGCAAGACAAGCATCGCGAAGGCTTCTAGCCCGGATCAGAACAAGCTGAACGGAACCGGGAGAGGCGTGCTGGACGCGCTCCGGCACTGGAACCTCGTACTCCGTACGGCCGGCATCGGAGCGCTGATCGGAATGCTGCCGGGCCTTGGAGGGTCCGTCGCCCAATGGATTGCATACGGGCATGCAAAGCAGACTTCAAAGAATCCAGACGAGTTTGGGAAGGGTGCAATCGACGGCCTCATTGCCGCGGGTGCGACCAACAATGCAAAGGACGGAGGGTCGCTCATCCCCACCATCGCCTTTGGCATCCCCGGAGGCGCAGCGACCGCTGTCCTCCTCGGCGGTTTCATGATCTTGGGACTGACCCCGGGCAAAGAAATGCTGACCACACGTCTTGACGTGACGATGTCCATGGTCTGGATTGCGATTATCTCGAACCTCGTCGCGGTCGGTCTAGCCCTCTTGTTCATCCGCCCGCTCATGAAACTGACCAAGCTCCAGGGGCCGGTCCTGATCCCTGCCCTGGTTCTGCTCCTCGTCATCGGGTCCTATACCGCCACCAACAGCTTCGCAGACGTTTTGGTCATGGTTGCCGCCTCGGCAGTCGGCGTTGTGTGCCTGCGGTGGGACTGGCCTCGAGTTCCGTTCCTGCTGGCCGTGGTGCTCGGCGGCTTCGCCGAGGGCTACTTGAATCTTTCAAACTCGATCTTCGGCGCGGAATGGGTCACACGACCGATCGTGCTCGGCATCGGCGTTGTCATCCTTGCTTCCATCGTCTATGGCGTGCGCACCAACCGGCGAAGCAAGTCGGCTCCGGTCCAAGAACTTCCTGCCCCCGCCCAAAAAGTGAATTGATCGGAAGCCGACATGACAAATCCATCATCAAGTCCATCGCTGAACACGTCCGCACGGGCAGACATTGTCATTGCCTTCACTGTTGCCGTGGTGATGGTTCTCGCTCTTATCGGGACCTTCGAATGGCCGGCCAAGGCTGCAATCTTCCCTCGCGTAGTCATTGTTGCCGGCATTGTATTCAGCCTCGGCCTGGGCGTCGTCCTCGTCTGGAAGCGGCTCCGCCACGCGACTGCTCACCAGAGGGATGCGACGGTTGGGAGCCACAGCGTCCCAGCGCCGAGCGACAGCCAAACCGATGAAGCAGAGTACGTGTTCGCGACCGCCGGACCGCGGGCGTGGACCAAGGCCCTGCTCTGGATCGCGTTCTTTCTGGTCGTCACCGCAGTCACGGGAATATTCGTCTCCAGCGGGCTTTTCGCACTGCTTTATCTTCGCTTCGGGGCAGGGAAATCCTGGAGGTTCTCCTTGATCTACTCTGCCGTCCTGAGCATTTGTCTTTTGGCCATGTTCCGTTGGCTGCTCTACATTCCAACGCCCCTAGGAATTCTCACAGGTTTTTAACTCCCCTTCAGCAGCTAAAGTGCATCAGACAGGAAGTCAATCAATGCGGAAGAAATCTACCCTCAGGCGCTCAACAGTAGGCGTCCTCTCAGTGGCGATCAGTGTCGCTGTTGCCGGCTGCGGTGGGGCATCCAGCGCTACGCAGCCGCAATCGTCGGATGACGCATGCAAGCCCCTTAAAGGAAAGACGGTCTCGCTCGTGGTGCCGTTCGACCCAGGGGGAGGTTACGACAGCTATGCTCGGCTGATTGCGCCCAAATTGGGCGATGCGCTAGGTACGCAGGTGATCGTGAAGAACCAACCGGGTGCCGGCGGGCTCGTCGCCATTAATAGCCTGATCAACGCAAAAGGCGACGGTACCCAGATTGCGATTATGAACGGCGCGGGAACGGCCGCCTCGGTTCTCGCCGGGGCCGAGGGAGCGAAGTTCCCCATGGACGACCTCAGCTACATCGGCAGGGTGGCGGAAAACAATACTGTGCTCGTCAGCGCAGCGGACAGCAAGTACCAGAGCTGGAAGGATATCTTGGCGTCGGACGGTTTCCGGTTCGGTTCCTCAGGTCGCGGCTCCTCCGACTACATCACCCCGGCACTTCTGATCGAAGCGTTTGGCCTTAAGAACGCCGAGATCGTGACGGGGTTTGGCGGCCAAAGCGAAGTGGCCTTGGCCCTCATGCAAGGGAACGTTGACGGCCTGGCCGGCCCGGCGGACTCGCGCCGTGCTGGCATCGCCAGTAAAGAACAGACCCCCCTGCTCTCCATCGCGTCCGCGCGAGTTCCAGAGGCACCGGACACGGCAGTCTTCAGTGAAATTGAGCTGACCGAGCGACAGAAAATGCTCCTCACGGCGCACCAGACGGTGAACGAACTTGGCCGCCCGCTGGTCGGCCCGAAAAATATGGAGCCGGCTGCGCTTGAGTGCCTGCGCGGCGCCCTGGGCAAGATCGTCGAAGACAAGGAGCTGCTGGCACAGGCGGAAAAGCAGTTCCGTCCCCTTAGCTACGTTTCCGGTAAAGAGCTTGAGGATGACGTCATCGGCAAGTTCAAGGATCTGCCGGAAGACTACCTTTCCGTTCTGAAGGCATCTTTCTAGACATTTAGGGTCGGCGCCAGCGTCGTTCGACCCGACCATTTCGCAGGGCAACGCCCCAGAGGGGTTCCACCGGTGCGTTCGCCACCGTGGGACCCTTCTGGGGTTTCGTTCAAATATTGAGGAAGCCCATGGCCCGGCAGAAAAACGACAGATTCCTGAGCCTGGCGATGGCCATGATGTTCTCGTTTTCGCTCAACAGCCTCACGCTCGTGGTTCCTTTGATGGCCGTAAGGGCAGGGTATGACCCGGCACACGTGGGATTGCTGGTGGCGCTGGCTGCCGTCACCCAGATTGGCACCCGCCTATCGATGGGCGCCCTCATGCGGAGGATTCCCGACAAGATCTTCCTCATGGCTGCGGCCATCCTGATCGCTTTGTCCTGCATCTTGATCTTGTTCTCCACGACTTTGTTCATCTTCGCCGCTGCACAGCTCGTCCAGGGGGCCGCTCGGGCCCTTTTCTGGACCAGCGGACAAACTCATGCTGTCCGTGGTGCCGCCACATCAGTCAGCGGTCTGCGCAGCATGAACCTCGCGGCTGGCGTAGGTTCGATGGCTGGGCCTGCACTCGCCGGCCTCCTCTGGGGACTGGCGGCGCCGTTGCCGCTGATAGTCGCATCAGTCGTAGGCTTTGCTGCCGTAGTCCCCGCCGCCTTGCTCACCAGATTTCCCCCGTTTGCACGCAAGGTGGCTGCCGACAGTAGCCGGACCCACGTCCGCCACTTACCCGGGGTCCGCGTTGCTTGCGGAATGAACGCTGCAGCGGGTGTGTGGAGAAGCATTCTTGACTCTTATGTTCCGATCGCCCTTTCTCTTGCCGGTCAGCCCGCAGCCGTCATCGGCCTCCTCCTCACCACGGCCAACGCGGCCATGATGGCGGGAAGCGCCGCCAGCAAATGGGTGCGTGGCCGAGGTATCAAGGCCTCCTTCGCCATCGGATTACTGTGTGCCGGGTTGGGCCTTGCGTCACTTTCACCAATGGCAAGCATGGCCCTGGCTGCTGCGGCCGCGCTCGCCGTGTCCGGACTAGGCGCCGGCATTCTTCAAACCGTCGGCCCCGCTATAGCAGCAGATGAGGTGGCAGCGGAAGAAAGAGGCGATGCTCTGGCACTCACGGGTACTTACCGTGCTGCGGCGTTATTTCTCGCACCCCTAGGCATGGCTGGCTTGCTTTTGTTCATTCCCCTGACCACATCCCTGATCGCAGCAGGGCTGTTGATTACGGCTCCTGCCGCGGTGCCCTGGCGTCCGCGACGCGGCAGGTAAGGGTGCGGAAAGGAAGCCGGGCGGCCATCCGAAGATGGCTGCCCGGCGATTGTTGTGTCCGCCGCCGACGGGCTCCGGCTGTGTCCCTAGATCAGCCCGTCCGAGAGGTGGTTCGCGGTGCCGAAGCGGTGGGCCGTGATGCTGACGGCCTGCTCGTGCAGGAACGGCAGCAGTTCGACGCGTCCGGCTTCCGTGACGGGGTGGAAGTACACCGCCAGGTCCGGGCGGCCGCCGCTGGCTTCGGCCAGGGCCGTCGCGTTCCCGCCGATCAGGCGGATCCGGGCACCGGACAGCTTGCCCGCCTGGGCGAGCCTTCCGACGGCCGCGAGCCAGTCGGCGTCGTTTTCCCCGCTGACGTCAATGCCCAGGCCGGACAGGACGGCGCGGAGCCGGCCTGGCAGTTCGACGGCTGTTGACACCGTCAACGCGGAGCCGGCGAGGACGCCGGCCGCAACGGTGCGGACGAGCGCAGCCAAGGCCTTCCCTGCGGAGGGCTCGCCTTCCGCGAGGCGGACCGTGACCGGCATCGGGCGGTAGCGGAAGATGTTGCGTTCGACGCCGAGCCCGGAGACGTCCTTGGCGGTGCCGAATTCCGTGGCCCACGCGGCGGCGTCGGATGCCAGGGCCCGCTGCAGCGGCTCGAGCTCGGCGGCGCTCAGGAATCCCTGGGCGGCCTCCTCGAGCCGGCGGACGCCGGGATGCGCGGCCGTCCCGCCGTTTTCGCGTGCCGTGCTGGCTTTGCTGACCCAGTCCCCGAGTCCGGCGAGGTAGTTGGGTCCGCCGGCCTTGGTGCCGGTGCCGACGGCGGACTTCTTCCAGCCGCCGAAGGGCTGGCGCCGCACGATCGCGCCGGTGATGCCGCGGTTGACGTAGAGGTTGCCGGCCTGGATGGTGTCCAGCCAGAGTCGCAGTTCCTCCGTGTCCAGAGAGTGCAGGCCCGCGGTGAGGCCGTATTCGATCTGGTTCTGGATGGCGATCGCCTCCTCCAGGGTCTCCGCGGTCAGAACGCCCAGCACGGGTCCGAAGAACTCGGTGAGGTGGAAGTAGGATCCGCGGCGCACGCCGTAGCGGACGCCGGGGCTCCAGAGCCTGCCGGTCTCGTCCAACTGCTTCGGCTCGACCGCCCAGTTCTCGCCCTCGCCCAGGGTGGTCAGCGCGTTCAGCAGCTTGCCGCCGGCGGGCTCGATGATCGGGCCCATCTGGCTGCTCGGGTCCTCGGGGTAGCCGACCCTGAGCGAGGTGACGGCGTCCACCAGCTGGTGGTGGAAGCGCCTGGATTTAGCCACGGACCCCACGAGGATCACCAGCGAGGCGGCGGAGCATTTCTGGCCGGCGTGGCCGAAGGCGGAGTAGGCCACATCCTTGGCCGCCAGATCCAGGTCGGCGCTGGGGGTGACGATGATGGCGTTCTTGCCGCTGGTCTCGGCCAGGAGCGGAAGGTCCTTGCGGAAGGAACGGAACAGCTCGGCGGTCTCGTACCCGCCGGTGAGGATGACGCGGTCTACGGCGGGGTGGGAAATCAGCTGCTGGCCGAGTTCCCGTTCGCTCAGCTGCACCATGGACAGGACGTCCAGCGGCACGCCCGCTTCCCACAGGGCTTCGATCATCACGGCGCCGCTGCGGCGGGCCTGCTTGGCCGGCTTGACCACGACGGCGGAGCCGGCGGCCAGCGCCGCCAGGGTGGAGCCGGCCGGAATGGCCACCGGGAAGTTCCACGGCGGCGTCACCACCGTGAGCTTCGCCGGCACGAAGGTGGCGCCGTCGACGTCGTCCAGCTCGCGGGCGGACTCCGCGTAGTAGTGCGCGAAGTCGACGGCCTCGCTGACTTCTGGATCGCCCTGGTCGAGGGTCTTGCCGGTCTCGCTGGCCATGACCTCGAGCAGCTCGGCACGGCGGGCTTCGAGGACGTCGCCGGCGCGGTGCAGGACCTTGGCGCGCTCGGCGCCGGACAGTGCCCCCCAGGCCTTGCCCTTTTCCAGCGCGGTTTCGATCACGGCGTGGAGGGATTCGGCATCATTGATGGTGGCTGCGGCCACGGAAGCGTCGCCCAGGGCGGAGGACCGGACGCGCCCCAGGATCGCGCGGCCCCAGGCGCGGTTGGCCGGCAGGGAGGGGTCGGTGTCCGGGGTGTTCGCGAAGGAGTCGTGCGGCATCGGCCCGGCCGGGAGGCTGCGGTCCTGCCGGCGGTTGGGCGGCGGCACCTCGCCGTCGAGCCTGTCGAGTGAGGCGAGGAAGCGCTGCTTTTCGCGTTCGAACAGTGCCAGGCTTTCCGGGGAACTTCCCCCGAGTTCAAACACGGCGGACATGAAGTTGTCCTGGCTGGCACCCTCTTCCAGCCGGCGGATCAGGTAGGCGATGGCGACGTCGAACTCCGCGGGGTGCACCACCGGAGTGTAGAGCAGGAGCGAGCCGACGTCTTGTCTGACGGCTTCCGCCTGGCCCTGCGCCATGCCGAGCAGCATCTCGAATTCGACGCCGGACTCCACGCCGCGCTGCCGGGCCAGGAGCCAGGCGAAGGCGATGTCGAAGAGGTTGTGCCCCGCGACGCCGATCCGGATATTGCGGGCCCGCTCCGGCTGCAGAGCGTAGCTGAGAACGCGCTTGTAGTTGGTGTCCGAGTCCTGCTTGCTGCCCCAGGTGGCGAGCGGCCAGCCATGCAGGGAGGCCTCCACCTGCTCCATCGGCAGGTTGGCGCCCTTGACCACGCGGACCTTGATCGCGGCGCCGCCGCCGGCGCGGCGGGCGGCGGCCCAGTCCTGCAAACGGATCATGGCTGAGAGGGCATCCGGGAGGTAGGCCTGCAGCACGATGCCGGCCTCGAGGTTCTTGAACTGGGGCTGGTCCAGGATCCGGGTGAAGACCGCGATGGTCAGGTCGAGGTCCTTGTATTCCTCCATGTCCAGGTTGATGAACTTGGCCGTGGGGAAGGAGGCCGCGCGGGCGAAAAGCGGGGTGAGCTTCTCGACGACGTGCTCCACGGCCTCGTCGAAGGCCCAGGCGGAGTGCGGGGCGACGGTGGAGGAGACCTTGATGGAGACGTAGTCGACGTCGGGGCGGGACAGCAGGGCGTGGGTGCCTTCCAGCCGGCGGGAGGCTTCGTGTTCTCCGAGTACCGCCTCGCCGAGGAGGTTGACGTTGAGCTTGATGCCGTCCTTGCGGATCTTTGCGATGGCTGCGCCCAGCTTGGCGTCGGTGGCATCGACAATCAGGTGGCCGACCATGTCGCGGAGCACGCGGCGGGCGATCGGGATGACCACTTGCGGCAGGACGGGTGCCACCGTGCCGCCGAAGCGGACGGCGCTGCGCAGGTACCACGGCAGGAACGCGGGGACCTTCGGGGCCAAGGCGGCGAGGTTGCTGGCGGCGACGCGGAGGTCTTCGGGACGGACGACGCCGTCCACGAACCCGACGGTGAAGTCCAAGCCGTTGGGGTCCTTCAGGACTCCCGCCAGCTGCTCGGCCGCGGGGTCCACCGGGACTCTGGCGGCTTCGGCGAGCCAGCGGCGTACCAGGGCGACGGTTTCCTCGGCGAGGGCCGCGGCGTCACGCACCGGCGCGGCTGCCGGCACGGCCGGATGGGTTGCGCCGTGGGCGGCGGAGGCGGCGGACTGCGTCGAAGTGTTCGTCATGGCTGTTGCTCGTTCCCTCGGAAAACTTTGGACCTCTTAAGCATCAGTATGCGACCCGAGTTTCATAAGATAAAGCGATGTTTTCCGAGCAATACAAGTTAGAAAAAACGAAGTGCTGACCGCGGCCTCCGCGGCTCTCCCCCGGGCGGCGGCGCCGTCGTCGCCCTGCCAGGAAGCCGCTAGCCGACGTGGCGGTGCATCTCCACGGCCTCCTCGTGGCGGGGGCTGTCCGGGTTCATCAGTGAGTGCTTGCGGCCGTAGCCGAAATAGATGACCAGGCCGATGACCAGCCAGACAGCGAAGCGGACCCAGGTCTGCCAGTGCAGCTGAAGCATCAGGAACAAGGAGGACAGCACGCCGAAGGCCGGAACCAGGGGCATGAGCGGCAGGCGGAAGGTACGCGGGGCGTCGGGCTTCTTGTAGCGGAACACGATCACCGAGAAACAAACGACGACGAAGGCGGCCAGGATGCCGATGTTGGTCAGGTCGGCGACGGCCTTGATCGGGAAGACGCCGGCAAGGAAGGCGGAGGCGACGCCGGCGATCCAGGTCACGCGCTGCGGCGTGCCGTGGCGGTCGGTCTTGGCGAACCAGCCGGGAAGGAGCCCGTCACGGCTCATCGAGAACCACACGCGCGTGACGCCGAGCAGGAACGTCAGCATCACGGTGAGGATCGACAGCACGGCGAACACCGAGATGATCGTCGCGATGACCGGCAGTCCGACGCCGTTGAAGGCGGAGGCGAAGCCCGCCTTGGGGTCGATGTCCCGGTAGTTCTGCATGCCGGTGAGGACCAGGGTGGCGGCGACGTAGAGCAGCATGGCGATGACGAGCGAGAGGATGATGGCCTTCGGCATGTGCTTCTTGCCGTCCGTGGCTTCCTCGGCCGCGGTACTCATGGCGTCGTAGCCGAACACGGCGAAGAACACGGTGGCCGCGCCGGCGAGCACCGGCCCGAAGCCGTTGGGCATGAACGGGTCGTAGTTGCCGGTGTTGATGTAGAAAGCGCCCAGGCCGATGATGAAGAGGATCAGGACCACCTTGATGGCCACGGCCACGAGTTCAAAGCGGCCGAAGGTCTTCGTGCCGCGGGACAGGATCCAGGTGACCAGCAGGCAGACCAGCATGGCCGGGACGTTGGCGATGCCGCCCCTGCCCTCTTCCGCCGACGACGTCATCCAGATGGGCAGATGGATCCCGATGCCGGCGAGGAAGGCCTCAAGGTAGCCGGAGATGCCGATCGCGACCACCGCGACGATGGCGATGTACTCGAGCAACAGGTCCCAGCCGATGAACCAGCCGACCACTTCACCGAGAGCCACATAGCCGTAGGTGTACGCCGAACCGGCCCGCGGGATCATGCCCGCGAATTCGGCGTAGGACAGGGCAGCGGCGGCTGACGCCAGTCCCGCAATCAGGAACGAGAACAGCACTGCCGGTCCCACGCCGGGCTGATCCTCGCTGCCGTGGGCCACCAGGCCCGCCAGGGAGAAGATGCCGACGCCGATGATGCCGCCCACGCCGATGGCCGTCAACTGCCAGAGCCCCAGGCTCTTGAACAATCCGCTGTGCCTGTTTTCTTCTTCGATGTCGTCGATGGGCTTGCGCCTCATAATCGACCGGGTATCGTCTGTTGCGCTCATGAGGGTCTCCTGCTTGGCTGCGGCGCCCATCAATCCCCTGTCACGGGATTACTCACTGACAACAGTATGCAAGGCGGATTCCATTAGATAAAGTGAATTCTTCTGATCAATTAGCATTAGAATTCACAAAGGAATGCAATGCTCGACGTCCGGCGTTTGCGGTTGCTGCGCGAACTGAAAATCCGGGGAACCCTGGCCGAGGTTGCGGAAGCGCTCCAGTACAGCCCCTCGTCGGTATCGCAGCAGCTGGCCCTGCTGGAAAAGGAAGCCGGCGTCGAACTGCTGCGGAAGACCGGACGCCGGGTGCAGCTGACCCCCCAGGCCGAGGTCCTGGTGGCTCACACCGCCCAGCTGCTGGAGACCCTGGAACAGGCGGAGGCGGACCTCGCGGCCTCCCTGACCACGGTGACCGGGACGGTAAGGATCGCCGTTTTCCAGTCCGCCGCGCTCGCGCTCATGCCCGATGCCCTGACCCGGATGTCCTCCAGCTACCCGCAGGTCCGGGTCGAGATGACGCAGCGGGAACCGGAGACAGCCCTCCATGAGACCTGGGCGCGGGACTTCGACCTGGTGATCGCCGAGCAGTATCCGGGCCACGCCGCACCCCGCCATGCCGAGCTGGACCGCATCCCGCTGACCAGTGACGCCATCCGGCTCGCGGTTCCGCCGCCGTCGCCGGACCGGCCGGCCATCAGGAACCTTGCGGACACCGCCGGGCTGGCCTGGGTGATGGAACCCCGGGGGGCGGCATCACGGCACTGGGCAGAACAGGCGTGCCGCAGCGCCGGCTTCGAACCCGACGTCCGCTTCGAAACGGCCGACCTCCAGGCGCAGATCCGCTTGATCGAATCGGGAAATGCGGTAGCCCTGATGCCGGACCTCGTCTGGACGGGCCGGGAAACGAGCGCGCAACTGCTGGACCTGCCGGATCATCCGCACCGGACCGTCTTCACCTCGGTAAGGCGTTCCGGTGCGAAGCGGCCCGCCATTCTGGCCGCCCGGGAAATCCTCGCCTCGACGGCCGCGTCCAT